>NZ_NAAD01000020.1 GCF_002093115.1 Geothermobacter hydrogeniphilus
ACCGCTTCATAGCTACGGCTATGCAGCGGAAAGCGCGCCTTGTCGACACGGAAAACCCCGGCGCAATATTACGAAATCCTATGAGTTACAGGGTACTGGTTGTTTCCGGCCGGTGTGTGGGGAGCAGCAGCCGGCGGATCCTGGCGAACCAGTTTGCGGCCGCCGGCCGGCGTTGCTTCTTCGCCGGGGTGAGCAGGTGGTCGAACAGGTCGTGCGATCCCATGTAGTCCATCATTTCCTCCTTCGCTGTAGCCTGCGGTCAAAAATATTCCGCAGGGCAATCGATGTGATCAGACTCTAGCCTTTCCGGCCGTCGCTTGACAGGTGCGGGTTCGCACCCTTTGCCGATGGGCTGGGCATGAGGCGAAGGGCAATAAGCACAGGATCGGGCCGACAAGGGGCTCACTGATTCAGGAGAGGAAGAAGGGGGTCAGGTCTTGAATTGCAAGAAACTGACAATTCAAGACCTGACCCCCGCCTTTTGCGTTTCACCAGAAGGCGAAGCAAAATTCTGGATTGAACCGGCCATGGCCTTGGCTGATGACGTTTATTTGAACAAACGGCAACTCCTCCGCCGCCAAAAAATTGTGGAGAAAAAATGAAGTAACGATTCAGCACGCCCGAATTTGGTACACTGGTAAGACGCGAGCAGTGCAGATGCGCAGCATAAATCAGATTTGAGCAGCGCAACAACGCCGCCAGGGGGGGGCGAAAGCGGGATGTGCTGAATCGTTACATAATTTGAAGGGGTGAAGGGTGATATCCCAGCTTGTCAGGCCCAGTCAAAAAGAGAGATTCTATGAAAATTGCTCAGGTATCACCTCTGTACGAAAGCGTTCCACCCCTCCACTACGGCGGCACCGAACGCGTGGTCTCCTATCTCACTGAAGAGCTGGTTCGCAAAGGTCATGAGGTGACCCTTTTCGCCAGTGCCGATTCCGTTACCTCGGCGGAACTTGTCCCCTGCGCTCCCGCGGCTCTGCGTCTTGGCAACTGCGTTGACCCGCTGGCCCCGCATCTCTGCATGCTGGAGGAGGTCTTCAGGCGGATAGAGGCGTTTGATGTGGTACATTTCCACATCGACTACCTCCATTTTCCACTGTTGCGCCGTCATCGCTTCAACCACCTTACAACCCTGCACGGACGCCTTGACCTCCCGGACCTGGTCCCTCTCTACCGGGAATATGGCGACATGCCGCTGGTCTCCATCTCGGATGCTCAGCGCGCGCCGCTCCCCTTTGCCAACTGGGTCGGCACCGTCCATCATGGGCTGCCGGCAGATTTGTTCCGGCTGGAAGAAAAACCGGGTGATTATCTGGCCTTTCTGGGCCGCATTGCGCCGGAAAAACGCCCTGATCGGGCCATCGAGATTGCCATAAAATCAGGCATTCCCCTGAAAATAGCCGCCAAGGTCGACAAGGTTGACCGGGAGTACTTTGAAACCCGTATCAAGCCGCTGCTCGACAGCCCGCTGATTGAATTTATCGGTGAAATAGGCGACAATGAAAAACAGGAGTTCCTCGGTCAGGCCCGCGCCCTGCTCTTTCCCATCGACTGGCCGGAACCCTTCGGACTGGTCATGATCGAGTCCATTGCCTGTGGCACACCTGTCATCGCTTACCGTCACGGGTCGGTTCCCGAAGTTATGGACGAAGGGCTGACCGGATACATCGTGAACGACATCGACACCGCGGTTGCCCGGGTTCTAGATATCTCCGACCTGGACCGCCGCTGCTGCCGACAGGGTTTTGAAAACCGGTTTTCCATCGGGAAGATGGCGGAAGCTTACCTTGCCCTTTACGATCGGCCGAGACCAATAGAATGGATCAACCGCAGCAGGTGTACGCGAACAGCTGGACGGCGGAAACGCCTGACTCCAAATGCTTGTCAGGGGCGGTGAAAAATGGATGAAATCATTCAAGTTAAGGATCGGTATTACATCAAGGCGGCTTCGTGCCTGGTTGATGATCGCACCAGGGTTCTGAAACAGGGGGAGACCTTTGCGGTCTTTGACTGCCGCGGCGATATTCAGCCCATCGGCCGGGGCGAGCAGGGGCTGTATCATGAAGGGACCCGCTTTCTGTCACACCTTGAATTTTTGCTCGGGAACCAGCGTCCGCTGCTGCTGAGTTCAACCGTCAACGAGCACAACGAACTGCTGGTCGTCGATCTGACCAATCCCGACCTGGTTCTGGACGACGGGACGGAGCTCCCCCGCGGCAGCCTGCACATCTTTCGCTCGAAATTTCTCTGGCAGCATCGCTGTTTTGAGCGCATCCGAATCAGCCATTTTGGCTCCGGGCACCTGACCCTGAGGCTCCTTTTCCGATTCAGCAATGATTTCCGCGATATTTTCGAGGTGCGAGGACTGCGCCGGGAAAAACGCGGCCGCCCCTTAAAGGAACGAATTGACCAGGGAACGGTTTGCCTTCCCTATGCCGGTCTGGACGGTGTGCAGCGGCGGACGATGATCCGTTTTATGCCTGACCCGGTCGCCCTTTCCGGAGACGCGGCTGAGCTACTGCTCAGCATTGCCCCGGGTGAAGAGCGGAACATCTATCTGACCTTCTGTTGCCTGATAGGCCCGGAACCAAGCGTGAGTGGTCGTTACGATGATGAATTCGGCGCCTCCCTGACTAGGCTGGAAGCCTACCGGGCCCAGCACTGCGAGGTCAAAACCAGCAAAGGACATTTCAATGAATGGATAGACCGGTCCCTCGACGATCTGCACATGCTCTTTACCGATATGCCGCAGGGCATCTACCCCTACGCCGGCGTTCCCTGGTACAGTACCGCCTTCGGCCGCGACGGTCTCATCACCGCCCTGCAGACCCTCTGGATCAATCCGGCCATTGCTCGCGGTGTGCTCGGATTTCTGGCGGCCAACCAGGCCGGGGAGCATTGTCCGAAAACAGATGCCGAACCGGGAAAGATTCTTCATGAAACCCGGCTCGGCGAGATGGCCGCTCTGAAAGAGATTCCCTTCGGCCGTTACTACGGCAGCGTCGATTCGACCCCTCTCTTCCTGATGCTGGCCGGCGCCTATTTCAGGCGAACCGGTGACAGGGTCTTTCTTGAACAGCTTTGGCCACATATCCTGCGGGCCTTGGACTGGATCGACCGTCATGGTGATCGGGACGGAGACGGGTATGTCGAATATCAGCGGCAATCCGAAAACGGGCTGGACCAACAGGGCTGGAAGGACTCCTGGGATTCGGTGTTTCATGCCGACGGCAGTCCGGCACGAGGGCCCATTGCTCTGTGCGAAGTGCAGGGCTATGTCTACGCCGCCAGGCGACATGTTGTGGAACTGGCCGAAATCATGGGAGACGCTAAGCTGGCCGGCAGGCAGCGAGAAAAGGCGGAAAGGCTGCGTACCAATTTTCAACGAGACTTCTGGTGTGAGGATCTTTCCTGCTACGCCTTGGCGCTCGACGGAGATAAACGCCCCTGCCGGGTCGCCAGTTCCAATGCCGGCCAGTGCCTGTTTACCGGCATCGCCGCCCCCGAACACGCTGGACGCATGGCCGACCTTTTCCTTTCTCCAGCCTTCTTCTCCGGCTGGGGCGTCCGCACCTTGGCCGAAGGAACGGCCCACTACAATCCCATGGCCTACCACAATGGATCGGTCTGGCCTCACGATAACGCCCTGCTCGCCCTCGGGCTGGCGCGCTACGGCAGAACCCGGCAGGCCATGCAACTGTTCGAAGGCCTCTACCACCTGGCCATGCGGGTTGAACTGAGCCGCTTGCCGGAACTCTTCTGCGGATTCCGCCGTCTGCCCGGACAGGGGCCGGTTCTCTATCCGCAGGCCTGTTCGCCTCAGGCCTGGGCCGCGGGAGCGGTGTTCCAGCTTCTGCAGGCTTCCCTGGGGCTGAGCATCGACGCCTTACAGCGTGAAATACGCTTCCGGCACCCCATCCTTCCATCCTTTTTTGACGAGATGACTTTCCGCAACCTCAGGGTCGCGGAGGCGGACATTGACCTGCATCTGATCCGCTATGGGGATGATGTTGGCATAACCGTCCAGCGCCGCGAAGGAGACATAGGGGTTGTCGTCGAGAAATAGGGCCAGGGGCCGAAGGCGGGATGTGCTGAATAGTTACCTCAGAAGTTACCTAGCGTTTTCCCCAACCTGCCTCTTGTCTTCATCCACCACTCTTGCAATATGGCCCGCCCGCTTCGCATCGGGTAACCCGGTGCTTACCTCGTCATCAATCGCGGCAACGCCGGTGAGATAATCATGACCCCCTTCAAGGATTGCGGACTGATTCCCACCGGCCTCTCCCTTATGATCCCTGCAAATTAGAATCTAATGTTCAAGTTTGCAATAATGGTTAAACGAAAATTACAGAATACGGTCCTCGATGCACTTGATTCCATGCCGGTGATGGCCCTGCTGGTGTGTCGAGGTGGAGGTTCCGGGCGCGTTGATTGATCTGGATCCGTCGGAGCTGAAGCGCAAGGCCTGCATCTGTCTTTCCTGTATCGAGGCATTCCGGGAGGATCCGGAGCTGTTCGCCGCGCGTTATTGCGGGGAGATTGACAGCCCCTGAGAATTTTGCTGTAGCCTGCGGTCAACTCTCCCGCAGGGCAATCGATGTGAGCAGACTCTAGCCCGTCCGGTCGCCGAAGGGCAAGTGCGGGTTCGCACCTTTTGCCGGTGGGCTGGGCATGGGGCGCAGGGCGATATGCACAGGATAAAGCCGGACAGGCTGTCAGGAGGCGCTGCGGCGAAGCGGCTGCACGCAGCGCAGGTTGCCGCGGAAGGCGGTCTTGAAGCAGCCGCTGCAGGAGACGCAGCGGGAGGCGGCGTCGTTGCTGCCGAATTGCCATTGCCGCGCCAGGGCCGGTTCACAGATAAACGGGCGGCAGAGGGAGATGAAATCGGCGCTGCCGGCCTGCAGCACCGCTTCAGCGTCTTTGCGACGACGCATGCCGCCGACCAGCAGCAGCGGACAACGGACCTGCGGCCGCAGTCTTTCCGCCAGCTCCAGGTTGTAGCAGGGGAGCGGGGGATCGTCGGTCCCGCGCCGCCGGATCGGGGTTTGTTCTCCCGAGGCGGGGGTGCCGCTGCTGACCTCGATGCCGTCGATGCCGGCCTCGTCAAGTGCCCGGGCAACCTGGATGGCATCTTCCGCGGTCAATCCCCCCGGCAGGTTGTCGCTGAGGTTCAGTTTGGCCAGCAGCGGTCGGTGCGGGCCGATTGTTTCCCGTACCGCGCCGCAGACCTGGAGCAGGAACCGCATGCGGTTCCGCAGCTCGCCGCCATAGCTGTCGGTTCGCCGGTTGCAGAGCGGCGAGAGAAACTGGTTGATCAGGTAGCCGTGGGCAGCATGCAGCTGAATGGCATCAAAGCCGACGCGGCAGGCCCGCTCGGCGGCGGCGGCGAAGGCGTCGACGACGCGTTCGATATCGGCCGCAGTCATTTCCCGCGGCTGCTGCGGGTACTGGTCCAGTTGCAGCGCCGATGGGGCAAGCGGGTTGGTGCCGCAGATATCACGGCGGGTCTGGCCGCCGGCATGGCCGAGCTGGGCGCAGACTTTTCCGCCCTCGGCGTGGACCACCTCGACCAGTTGGCGGATCGCCCGCGCGGACGCGTCATCCTGCAGGCTCAATGCGCCGGGCAGCAGCTTCCCTTCCTGCGCCACGTAGGCGAAGCCGGTGATGATCAGGCCGATCCCGCCGGCTGCCAGCTGCCGGTAGCGGTCGATCAACTCTTCCCCGGGGATCCCGCGCGGGTCACACATCCCCTCCCAGGTCGCCGAGCGCACCAGGCGGTTGCGCAGCCGCAGGCGGTTGAGACTGGCGGGTTGAAACAGTTGGCGGGAAGGGTTCATGGCCGGGTTCTCTTCAGGTCGGCAGGGTGACGATTGCGTCGTCGGCCGGAGAGAGGCGGATGCCGCCCTCGGGGCCGACCGCCCAGGTGTTCTCGATGCCGACCACGCCGTGCCCGGCGAGCAGGAACTTCGGTTCGATGGCGATGGTCTGGTTCTCCTGTAGCGGCACGTCGAAGCCCTTGGCTAATACCGGCATCTCGTCCAGCTCCAGGCCGACACCGTGGCCGACGAACTTGGCCTGTTCCCCCGGAACTCCCATGAAGCAGTCTCCCAGTCCGGCCTCGGCGGCGATGCCGCAGGCCAGATCGAACAGCTCCGAGGCGACGGCGCCCGGGCGTAGGGCGGCGGTGACCTGGCGCTGGATCTTAAGGGCGGTGTCGAAGGCGTGCTGCACCTCGGGATGGATGTTGCCGGGAACGAAGATCCGGGTCATGTCGACGATGTAACCGTCGTGGACGGCGGTGTAGTCGACCATCAGCGGCAGGTTCGGCGCGATCACCGCGGTCGAGGCGCCGTGCGGGGAGGCGGCGCTCAGTCCGCAACCGGTGACGGCGCCGTCGAAGAAGCCCGGCTGGTTGGCGCTGCCGCCGGAGACCAGCAACCCCTGGAACAGCTCCTGGTTGTAGGCGCGCATGCGGACGTAGCCTTCGCTGCCGAGCTTGCGGGAACGGCTTTCGAATTCCGCCGCCAGGTCGAGTTCGCGCATCCCCGGGGTATAGAAGTCTGGCACCTGGGCGAAGACCTTGCTCAGCTGCTCGCCGGCGTGGCGGATTCTGGCGACCTCGAGGGCCGACTTGACCGCCCGCAGGTTGCGGTTGATGCCGGAGATGTCAACGAACTCCCGTTCCGGCAGCACTTTTTTCAGGTAGTCGAGCTGGGCGGCCGGCAGCACGTCGAACGTAACGCCGACTTTCTGTCCCGGCCTGCCGAGCAGTCCGCTCAGTTCCCGGCTGGAGGGGAAGGGGCGCAGCTCGGTGATGCAGCTCTCCTGCCGGGCGCGGGTCAGGCTCTTGCGGATCAGCAGCAGCGGTTCGCCGCTTTGCGGCACCCAGAGCATGCCGTTCTGGCGGGTGGCGGCGAAATAGTAGAGATCGATCGGATAGATGACCAGCGCCCCGTCCAGCTCCTTGCGTTCGAGCTGGCGCTGGAGGTTGGCGATACGGTTTCGGCATTCGGATTGGATGGGCATGGGGAATCCTTTGGATTCGGGCGCCGGGCGTCAGGCACCGGGCGCTGGGTTAAACATTCTCATGGTCCTGAAGTTGTCCGGCCTTGAGCCCAGTGCCTGGCACCCAAAGCCCGGCGAAGCCATCTGGCTTCGCTACATATTTCTCCGATACTGTCCGCCGACTTCGTACAGCGCTGCACTGATCTGGCCGAGCGAGGCGACTTTAACCGTTTCCATCAGCTCGGCGAAGATGTTGCCGCCGCTGGTCGCGACCTGCTGCAGGCGCTTCAGGGCTTCCGGGGCCTGGTCGGCGTGGCGGCGCTGGAAATCGCGCAGGTTGCTCAGCTGCAGCTGTTTCTCCTCTTCGGTGGAGCGGGCCAGTTCGCCGGGGATCTGGTAGCCCTCCTCGTCGGCGCGCGGGTTGAGGTAGGTGTTGACGCCGATCACCGGCAGCTCGCCGGTGTGCTTGAGGTGCTCGTAGAGCATCGACTCGTCCTGGATCTTGCTGCGCTGGTACTGGGTCTCCATCGCCCCGAGCACGCCGCCGCGCTGGCTGATGCGGTCGAATTCGCACAGCACCGCCTCCTCGACCAGGTCGGTCAACTCCTCGATGATGAAGGCGCCCTGCAGCGGGTTCTCGTTCTTGGCCAGGCCCAGTTCCTTGTTGATGATCATCTGGATCGCCATCGCCCGTCGCACCGATTCCTCGGTCGGGGTGGTCACTGCCTCGTCGTAGGCGTTGGTGTGCAGCGAGTTGCAGTTGTCGTAGATCGCCATCAGCGCCTGCAGGGTGGTGCGGATATCGTTGAAGTCCATCTCCTGGGCGTGCAGCGAACGTCCCGAGGTCTGGATGTGGTACTTGAGCATCTGGCTGCGCTTGTTGGCGCCGTACTTGTCGCGCATCACCACCGACCAGATCCGCCTCGCCACCCGGCCGATGACCGTGTACTCGGGGTCGAGGCCGTTGCTGAAGAAGAAGGAGAGGTTGGGGGCGAAGTCGTCGATGTGCATGCCGCGGGCGAGATAGTATTCGACGTAGGTGAAGCCGTTGGAGAGGGTGAAGGCGAGTTGGCTGATCGGGTTGGCGCCGGCCTCGGCGATATGGTAGCCGCTGATCGAGACCGAGTAATAGTTGCGCACTTTCTGATCGATGAAGTACTGCTGCACGTCGCCCATCATCCGCAGCGCGAACTCGGTGGAGAAGATGCAGGTGTTCTGCCCCTGGTCCTCCTTGAGGATGTCCGCCTGGACGGTGCCGCGCACCGTCTGCAGGGTGCCGGAGCGGATCTTTTCATACTCGTCGGCGTTCGGTTCGCGGTTGTTCTCGTTCCTGAATTTCTCCACCTGCTGGCTGATGGCGGTGTTGAGGAACATTGCCAGCAGCATCGGCGCCGGGCCGTTGATGGTCAGCGAGACGGAGGTCATCGGATCGCAGAGGTCGAAACCGGCGAACAGCTTGTCCATGTCGTCGAGGGTGCAGATCGAGACCCCGCTCATCCCCACCTTGCCGTAGATGTCGGGTCGTTCGTCCGGATCTTCGCCATAAAGGGTGACGCTGTCGAAGGCGGTCGACAGCCGCTTGGCGTCGTCATCCTTGGTCAGAAAATGAAAGCGGCGGTTGGTCCGCTCCGGGGTGCCTTCGCCGGCGAACTGGCGTTTCGGATCTTCGGCGGTGCGCTTGAAGGGGAACAGCCCGGCGGTGTAGGGGAAGAAACCGGGGGCGTTCTCCTTCATGCACCAGCGCAGGATTTCACCGTAGTCGGCGAAATTCGGCAGACAGACACGGGGAATGCGGGTGCCGGAGAGGGAGGTGGTGAACAGCTCGGTGCGGATCTCCTTGTCGCGCACTTTTGTTACCATCACTTCTTCGGCGTAGGCTTTTTTCAGCTCCGGCCACTGCTGCAGCCGCTGCCGGTTCTCCTCGCTCAGCTGGCTTTCGGTCGTTTCGATCAACCGGTCGATATCCTCCACCCGGCAGTCGCATTGTTCGGCCAGCAGTTGCCTGGTTCCCTTGAGCTGGTAGAGCCGGCTCCCGGCCCGGGCCTGTTCTTCGACCTGCCGGCGGTAGTTCCTGGCGGCATGAGTGATTTCGGTCAGGTAGCCGACCTGTTCGGGAGGGATGATCTGCTGGGCGAGACTCTGCCCCTCGCCGACTTCCAGCTGTGACTGCCAGTCGAGCCCGCAGCGTTCGTTGAGACGGTCGATCAGCGCCCGGTAGAGCCGGTTGGTGCCGACATCGTTGAACTGGCTGGCGATGGTGCCGTAGACCGGCAGTTCGTCGTCGGCGACATCGAACAGCTTGCGGTTGCGTCGGACCTGCTTGCGAACATTTCGCAACGCGTCCTCGGAACCGCGCTTTTCCATCTTGTTCAGTGCCACCATGTCGGCGAAATCGAGCATGTCGATCTTTTCCAGCTGGGTCGGGGCGCCGAACTCGCTGGTCATGACGTAGAGCGAGAGATCGCAGACATCGACGATACCGGCATCTCCCTGGCCGATGCCGCTGGTTTCGACGATGATCAGATCGAACGCGGCCGCCTTGAGAACGTCCAGAGCCTCGCGGATGGCGGCGGAGAGTTCGCTGCGGGAATCGCGGGTGGCGAGGGAGCGCATGAAGACCCGCTCGGTGTTGATGGCGTTCATGCGGATGCGGTCGCCGAGCAGAGCGCCACCGGTCCGCTTGCGGGTCGGATCGACCGACAGGATCGCCATGTTCTTATCCTCGAAATCGCGCAGGAAGCGGCGCACCAGTTCATCGGTGAGCGAGCTTTTGCCCGCCCCGCCGGTGCCGGTGATACCGAGAACCGGCACCGGTTTGGCCAGCTCCCGCACCTGCTGCTGCGCCGCCGCCAGTTTTTCATCGCCGCCGCTGACCAGCTCCTCGGCGGCGGTGATCAGACGGGCGATGGCCTGGTGATCCCGGCCTGGGAGCAGTTCGAGATCCCTGGTGAGCTGCCGGGGGGTGGCGAAGTCGCACTGTTCGAGCTTGAAGTTGATCATGCCCTGCAGGCCCATGCGGCGGCCGTCTTCGGGTGAGAAGATCTTGCAGATGCCGTAGTCTTCCAGTTCCCGGATCTCCTCCGGCAGGATAACGCCGCCGCCGCCGCCGAAGATTTTGACATGTCCGGCGCCCTTCTCGGCGAGCAGGTCGTGGATGTACTTGAAGAATTCGAGGTGGCCGCCCTGGTAGGAGCTGACCGCGATGCCCTGGACATCCTCGTGGATGGCCGCGGTGACGATCTCCAACGCCGAGCGGTTATGCCCGAGATGAACGACCTCGGCTCCGGAATCCTGCAACATGCGACGCATGATGTTGATCGAGACATCGTGGCCGTCATAGAGACTGGTGGCGGTGACAAAACGGATCGGGTGCTGCGCCTGATAAACAGCGTTTTCCATGGTCGGGGCTCCTTCGGTTGCCTGTTGCCTGGCCGGACCGGCCGCATCCGGTTTTTCACATTGCGGGCGGAAAAAGGCCTTTTTAAAAAACTGAATCGCTGAACAGCAATTCAGGAACACCGTTTTAGCATCATTCGTGCCACTGTTCTCCGTGAGGTCTGTTTCGGCACCCGGTGACGCTCCGGGGCGGCTGTTTGCCGCATTTCCGCTTCCGTGAGGTTCCGCCCGGATGTTTCGAGGGTGTCCGGGACTGTCTACGTATGTTAACAGTTGGACCATCCTTCAGGCAAAACCGCGGAAAAAGATTAATAATTTCACAGGTCATTGAAACCCGTTGTCATTTCCCCCTGTTGACAATTCCGTTCTGTTTGGTCAAACAATAGTTTTGCTTTATTTCTAAAACACTGTATTATTCACCTTTGATAAAGTTCCGCCAGGGGTTCAGGATGTCGAGTCTCCCGGCGGGACAGGACAGCGGATCGGGGGCATGTGATGGGATTTGCTCAACAAGCCAGGGATGCGGGTTTCGATCTCGGAGATCGTGATCTGTCGACCGAAAGCTGGCTGGTGGTTCTTGACCAGCGGCAGTGTATCGCCACCTCCAACGAGGAATGTTTCGCCCTGATCGGCAAGCGGCCGGAAGAGATTATCGGCCGGCGGCTCGGTCAGGTGGTCAGGCTCGGTTTTCTCCATTCCTTTATCGTCCAGGGTGTCAGCTTCACCGGCCAGCCGATCTGGATCGACGGCGTCAAGCATTTCTGCGACTACGCCCCGCTCGGCCGCGATCCGCACGCTTCGGGGGGATTGTTCACCCTGATGCGCTCCGAGCAGCTCGACATCCCCTGCCTGGAAGTGCCCGACCTGCTCTGTTCCATGGATGCCGGATCCGACCTGGCCCGGGAGAGCCTGATCCTGGTCAACACCGAGGGTATCATCACCATGATCAATCAGCCGTTTGCCGATGTGCTGGGGATCTGTGCCGGTGAGATGCTCGGCAAGAATGTCCGCAGCGCTTATCCCAATTCAAATCCGTCGCGGCTGCCGGTGGTGATGGATACCGGCCAGGCGGAAGAGGCCGAACCGCATCTGCTCAATGGCCGTCATGCCGTGGTCAGCCGTTATCCGCTCTTCAGGGAGGGCAAGATGGTCGGCGCCTGGGGCAAGGTGCTGTTCAGTGATGTGCGTGAAGTTTCACGTCTGGCGGAAAAGTTTCAGGCCTATATCAAGCTTCCGGAAAAGCCGAAGAAGGGTCGTCGCGGTCGCGGGCAGGAGTTCAAGTACGATTGCAACAGCATTATCGGCCACAGCAAGGCGATGAAGGACCTCAAGGAGAAGCTGCTGCGCATCGCCCAGCGTCCTTCCAATGTCCTGCTGATGGGGGAGAGCGGGACCGGCAAGGAACTCTGTGCGCATGCCATCCACGCCGCCAGCAAGCGTCGCTACGCTCCCTTCGTGCGGGTCAACTGTGCCGCCATCCCGGATCACCTGCTGGAATCGGAACTGTTCGGCTATGTCGAGGGGGCTTTTACCGGGGCGCGCAAGGGCGGTCAGGTCGGCAAGTTCGAGCAGGCTGACGGCGGTACCATCTTTCTCGACGAGATCAGTGACATGCCGCTGGTGATGCAGGCCAAGCTGCTGCGGGTGCTGCAGGAGAGGGAAGTGACCCCGCTCGGCAGCACCGCCACCCGGAGTATCGATATGCGGGTTGTCGCGGCGACCAATGTCAACCTCGAAGAGAAGGTGCGGGACGGCAGTTTCCGTACCGATCTCTACTACCGGCTCAATGTCATCGCTCTGGAAATCCCCCCGCTCAGGGAGCGGCGTGACGATATCTATTTCATCACCAAGCATCTGATCGACGGCTTCAACGCCGAGTTCGAGATGACGGTTCAGGGGCTCGATGAAGAAGCCTGGCAGTTGCTGCGCAATTATGATTTCCCGGGGAATATCCGTGAGTTGCGCAATGCCATCGAGAGCGCGTTCAATATGGTGACCGGGTCCATGATTCGCGCGGCCGATCTGCCGCTGCATATCCGGCGAGCTGCCGGCAGCCTTGTTCTGCCATGCCTGGACGGGGACCGGCAGGAGGGTCTGCTGGCGAGCATCGGGCAGAAAACCCTGCAGGAAATCATGGATGAGATGGAACGTCAGTTGATCCAGGCATCCCTCGAACGGGTCGGCGGCAACAAGCTGAATGCGGCCAATGTCCTCGGCATCTCCCGTCCGGGACTTTACAAGAAACTGCACAAATACAATCTGCAGTAGTTTTTCGTCGGCTCCGGCGTGTTCCGGAAGTCTGTGACGGCTTGTAAAGAAGCCATAACACTGTTAACAAAAACGACATCACTATTTCCCGTGGCGGGTCCACGGAGGCATCCTTGTCTTGGGAATAAATTATTTAAATACAAATAGTTGGGCAGTTTATTAAAATTATAATTCGGAACAAACATTGTTTGGTATCCGGTTTGCAGATGGGTCTGATCAAGAATTGCGAGCGGCGTGATTGCCGTGACGCCGGTCGTTATCCTGTTCGAGGAGGAATCTGCATGACTGAAACGCCCCCTCTGCTCAATGTCAGCGACATTTCGCTGTCATTCGGCGGGGTTCACGCCCTGACCGATGTCAGTTTCCAGGTCGCCAAGGGAGAGATCTTCTCCATCATCGGCCCCAACGGCGCCGGCAAGACCTCGATGCTGAATTGTATCTCCGGTCGCTACCAGCCGAACAAGGGTTCGATCCGCTTCAGGGAAAAGGAGCTGATCGGCCTGCGGCCCAACGATCGCTGTACTCTCGGCATCGGGCGTACCTTCCAGAATCTCGCCCTCTTCGCCCACATGACCGTGCTGGACAACATCATGGTCGGACGTCATCACCTGCTGAAAAACAATTTTCTCACCGGTTCCGTCTACTGGTTGTTCGGGGCCCGCAAGGAGGAGCTGCGTCACCGCGCCGAGGTCGAGGACATCATCGATTTCCTTGAAATCGCCCACATTCGCAAATCGATTGCCGGAACCCTTTCCTACGGGCTGCGCAAGCGGGTCGAACTGGCCCGCGCCGTCGCCCTGCGTCCCGATCTGATTCTGCTCGACGAGCCGATGGCCGGGATGAACCTGGAGGAAAAGGAAGATATGGCGCGTTACATCATCGACCTCAATGAAGAGTGGGGAATGACGGTGGTGATGATCGAGCATGACATGGGGGTGGTGATGGATATTTCCCACCGGGTGATGGTGCTCGATTTCGGCAAGAAGATCGCCGCCGGCCTGCCCGACGAGGTCCTCGCCAACCCGCGGGTGAAGAAGGCCTACCTCGGTGAGGATGATGACGAGACGGCGGCGGATGACGCGGCCCGGACCGGGGAGGTGGCCTGATGAAAGCCGAATACGCCGATATCAAGGTCTACGATACCTTTCCCAAGCTGTTGGCCTACAATGCCGCCAACTGGCCGGATGAGATCGCCATGCGGGAAAAGGAGTTCGGTATCTGGAACGCCTACAGCTGGGACGACTACAACTCACTGGTCAGGCGTTTCGCCCTCGGCATGCATAAACTGGGCATCGGCCATGGCGATTCAGTCGGCATCATCGGTGACAACCGGCCGGAATGGGTTGCCGGGGAGATCGCCTCGCACGCGCTGCGGGCGATGATCTTCGGCATCTACCAGGATTCGATGAACGAAGAGTGCGCCTACCTGATCAACTATGCCGGGGCGAAGATCATCATCGCCGAGGATGAAGAACAGGTCGACAAGGTGCTGGAGATCACCGAGCAGTGCCCCTGCGTCAAGCACATCATCTATTGCGACCCGCGCGGTATGCGCAAGTACGACGACCCGCGGCTGCTCAGCCATATCGACCTGATGAAACTCGGCGAGGAACTCGACGCGCAGCAGCCGCGGCTCTACGAACAGCTGGTTGCCGCCGGCCGGCCGGAGGATGTTGCCATCCTCTGCCCGACTTCAGGGACCACCTCCAATCCCAAGCTGGCCATGCTGCAGTGCGGGCCGATGCTCGAACACTGCCTCGACTACCTGCATAACGACCCGAAATTCCCGACCGACAACTATGTTTCGGTGCTGCCGCTGCCGTGGATCATGGAGCAGGTCTACGCCGTCGCCCAGGCGCTGATCAGCCGCCAGATCGTCAATTTCGTCGAGGAACCGGAGACGATGATGGCCGACCTGCGGGAAATCGGCCCCAACTTCGTGCTGCTGGCACCGCGGGTCTGGGAAACGGTCGCCGCCGATGTCAAGGCGAAGATGATGGATGCCACCCGCTTCAAGCAGAAGATGTTCAACTACGGCATGAAGCTCGCCGAAAAGGCGGCCGCCGAAGGGAAGGGGCAGTCGAAACTGGCTTACTGGTTGCTGTTCCGGGCGCTCAAGGACCGTCTCGGTTTCTCCAGCCTGCGATCGGCGGCGACCGGCGGCGCGGCGCTGGGACCGGACACCTTCAAGTTCTTCCTTGCCATGGGGGTACCGTTGCGGCAGCTCTACGGCCAGACTGAAATGGGTGGTGCCTACACCATCCACCGGGCGGACGATGTCGATTTCGACAGTGTCGGCATCCCCTTCGATACCTCCGATGTGCGTATCGACAACCCCGATGCCAACGGCGTCGGCGAAGTGGTCTCGAAAACCCGCGGCATGTTCCTCGGCTACTACAAGAATGACGAGGCTACGGCGGAAACCCTTGAGGACGGCTGGATGCATACCGGTGACGCCGGCTATTTCAAGAAGGAGAACGGTCACCTGGTGGTTATCGACCGGATCTCCGACCTGGCGGAAACCTCGACCGGATCACGCTTCTCGCCGCAGTTCATCGAGAACAAGCTGAAGTTCTCTCCCTTCATCGCCGAGGCGGTGATCCAGGGCGACGGTCGGCCCTACCTGGCGGCGATCATCTGCATCCGTTACGAGATTGTCGCCAAATGGGCCGAGCAGCGCGGTATCGCCTTCACGAACTATATCAATCTCTCCGCCCAGCCGCAGGTCTACGACATGGTGCAGAAAGAGATCGAACAGGTCAACGCGACTCTGCCCGAGGCGCAGCGGATTCGCAAGTTCCTGCTGCTCTACAAGCAGCTCGACGCCGATGATGGCGAACTGACCCGGACCCGCAAGGTGCGTCGCGGTGTGATCAAGGAAAAATACGCCGAGATCATCGACACCATCTATTCGGATCAGGAGATCGTTCACATCGATACCGTCATCACCTTCCAGGACGGCAACAAGTCCCGGGTGCGGACCGATGTCCGGGTGGTCGATCTGTTCCCGAATGCGTCGCGTAAGGGTGCCGGCGGCAAGATGCAGACGGCAGTTTAGAAAAAATGCGGTGCCGGGCTTCAGGCTCAAGGTGCCGGGAAAACCGTTAACCCCAACGCCTTGAGCCCAGTGCCCGGCGCCCGGTTCCGGAGGAACCCCATGAATTTTGAACTTCTCACCCAGCTTGTTGTCAACGGCCTGATTGTCGGCACCCTTTACGGGGTGGTGGCGATGTGTTTCGTGCTGATCTACAAGTCGACCCAGGTGGTCAACTTCGCTCAGGGCGAGTTCCTGCTGATCGGCGCCTGGACCTGCTGGGCGCTGCTGGTCAAGTTTCATCTTCCCTTCTGGCTCGGTTTTCCGATCACCCTCGCCTTTATGGTGATCTTCGGCATCGTGCTGCAGATGGTGGTTTTAAGACCGTTGATCGGTGAGCCGATCATTTCGGTCATCATGGTCACCATCGGCCTGTCGATGTTCTTCCAGTCGCTGATGGGCTGGATTTTCGGCGTCTACGCCAAGCCCTTCCCGCGGGTTTTCGAGACCGAGTCGATCAACCTGCTCGGGTTGCAGATTCAGACCGCCTACATCATGAGCCTGGTCATTTCGGTGGTGATCATGATCGGCTTCTACTATTTCTTCAAGTATTCCCGGCTCGGCCTGGCGATGCGCGCCACCGCCTTCGATCAGCAGGTGGCCCAGAGCCTCGGCATCTCGGTGAAGAAGGTGTTCGCCGCCGCCTGGGCGATTTCGGCACTGGTTTCGGCCATGGCGGGAGTGGTGGTCGGCATGGTCAACGGCGTCTCTTCGGCGCTCTCCTTCTTCGGCATCAAAGTTTTTCCAGTGGTTATTCTCGGCGGGCTCGATTCGATCGTCGGTTCGATCGTCGGCGGTCTGATTATCGGTGTGCTGGAAAACCTGGCGGAATTCGTCGACAGCCAGTGGCTGCATCTCGGCAACATGTACACCATCGCCCCCTTCTACGCCCTGGTGGTGATCCTGATGATCAAGCCCTACGGCCTGTTCGGCACCAAGGATATCGAGAGGATCTGATTCATGTCTTCATCTGCCCACGCACGTATGAATTGTGGAGAGTTCCGCTCCACCTATATTCAGGATACGACTATCTTTCCGACGCCGCTGGCGCGTCGCACGGCGATCGCGGCGGTCATTTTTCTGCTGCTGGCACCGACTTTTCTGAATTCCTATTTCCTCAATCTCGGCATCCAGGTCGGTTATTACGGCATCGCCGCTCTGGGGCTCAATATTGTCGTCGGTTTCACCGGTCAGATTTCTCTCGGTCACGCCGCCTTCTTCGGTTTCGGCGCCTTCGCCTCGGCCTGGCTGAACAACGTCACCGGGTTGCCGGTCTTCTTCTGTATCCCGCTGGCCGGAGTGATGACCATGGCGGTCGGCCTGATCGTCGGCATCCCGGCCGGTCGCATCAAGGGACTCTACCTGGCGATCGCGACCCTGGCCTCGCAGTACATCCTCGAGGATTTCTTCTCCCGCGCCGACTGGTTTACCGGCGGCGCCTACGGGGCGATGGCGAACCCGTTTTCGATTTTCGGTTTCGAGTTCAACAATGATCAGCGTTACTGGTACGTGGTGCTGTTCTATGTCGTGCTGATGTTCCTGTTCGGCACCAACCTGCTGCGCACCCGTGACGGCCGGGCCTTCATTGCCGTGCGCGACCATTATCTTTCCGCCGAGATCATGGGCATCAACCTGACCAAGTACCGCATCCTCTCCTTCGGCATTTCCTCCTTTTACGCCGGGGTCGGCGGCGCCTTATTCGGCCATTATCTCGGCTTCGTTTCGGCCGAGGGGTTCACCCTGCTGCTGTCGATTCAGTTTCTCGGCATGATTATCATCGGCGGCATGGGCTCGGTGCAGGGCACCCTGATGGGAACCGCCTTCATGGTGCTGCTGCCGGAACTGATGGAAGGCGGCGTCGGACTGTTCGGCCATGGTTCGTCAGGGCTGATGCAGGCGCTGGCCTATATAAAGGAGATGTCGATCGGTCTGGCGATCATTCTTTTCCTGATTTTCGAACCGGACGGCCTGGCCCATCGCTGGAAGATGATCAAGGCCTACTGGAAGCTCTATCCCTTCTCATATTGAATCGGGAGCCTGTGCACGACCGTTCCACCTAACCGTCCCGCGCTGCGGGCCAGCTGTTCACTTCAAGGGAGGAAGACAATGCGCAAATCGATCATTCTGGGCAGTTTACTGGTTGCTTCACTGGCGTTTGCCGGAAGCGCTCTGGCGGCCGACACCATTCCGGTCGGCCATCTCGCGGCCTATACCGGGCCGACGTCGGGGGTCGGCATCCCCTTCGGCAACGGAATTGACGACGCCCTCGCCTACATCAACAAGCATGGCGGCATCAACGGCAAGCAGATCAAGTACAAAACTGTCGATTATTCCTACAACGCGCCGCGCGCGGTGGCGACCTACAAGAAGTGGATGTCGTCGCTGAAGCCGGTCGCCATCCAGGGCTGGGGCACCGCTGACACCGAGGCACTGGTCAAGTTCATCGCCAAGGACAAGGTCGCCTATATCTCCGCCTCCTACTCCGGCCACCTGACCGACCCGACCGGCAAGGGGCCGAAGAGCAAGTCGGCCGCTCCCTACAACTTCTTCTACGGTCCCTCTTACTCCGACGCCTGCCGCGGCCTGGTGCAGTGGGCCGCCGACGACTGGAAAGCCAAGGGCAAATCGGGCAAGCCGAAGTTCATCCACATGGGCGACAATCATCCCTATCCGAACGCGCCCAAGGCCGCCTGCGCCGCCTACGCCAAGGAACTCGGGTTCGAGGTGCTGCCCTCGATCGTCTATTCGCTGAAGCCGGCTGATGCCAAGGCCCAGTGCCTGTCGCTGAAGGATTCCGGCGCCAACTACGCCTATCTCGCCAACACCTCCAGCTCGAACATCTCGCTGCTCAAGTCCTGCAGCACCGTCGGTGTCAAGACCCAGTTCCTGACCAATATCTGGGGCTGGGACGAGAATTCCATCAAGGCCACCGGTGCCGCCGGCGACGGCATCGCCTGGGTGGTCGGCGCCGCGACCTGGAAAGACGACGCGCCGGGCATGAAGACCCTCCGCGAAGTCTCCAAGATGTCCGACCCGAGCGGCAAGAAATCGCGCATGCTGCACTACATCCGCGGCGTCTGCGGCACCTTCCTGATGAAGGAAGCGATGCTCAAGGCCGATGCCATGGGCGCCATCACCGGCGAGAACATCAAGAAGGGCTTCGAGTCGATGAGGAACTTCGTACCGGCCGGTCTTGAAGGGGTCTGCTCGCCCTCAACCTGGACCGCCGAGGATCATCGCGGCATGAACCTGGTCAATGTCTACACCAGCAAGTACAACGGTGGTGATTTCAAGATGACCAAGCTGGCGACCGTTGAGGTGCCGCGCCGGCCCGAATGGCTGGGCTGGTGATCAGCCAAGGCTGATCACCAAGGCTAAAGGTGAAAGGTGAAAGGCTAAAGGTAGTTCAAGGTTTTCCCTTAGCCCTTAGCCGGTTTTTACAGGGATATTTGTTCGGCGGGGGTTTTTGCCCCCGCCGGGCAGAATCCGGAAGTGAGGGGTCAGAAGGTTCTCCCTGCTGACTCCTGACTCCTGCATTCTGTCTTGCCAAGGAGAACCCCATGTCCGAAGCAGCTGTCAAAAGTGACGAAAAACCGGTTGAGAAGGAGATCGTTCTCTCGGTCAACAATATCGAGGTGGTCTACGACGAGGTTATCCTGGTGCTGCGCGGCATCAGTCTCGACGTGCCGAAAGGTGAGCTGGTGACCCTGCTCGGGCCGAACGGCGCCGGCAAATCGACCACTCTGAAGGCGATTTCCGGGTTGCTGAAGACCGAGGACGGCGAAGTGACCCGCGGCACGATCGAGTTCAAGGGCGAGAGCATTGCCAACAGTTCCCCTGACGAGATCGTCCGCAAGGGGATCTTCCAGGTCATGGAGGGACGGCGCATCATCGAGGATATGACCGTCATCGAGAACCTGCGCCTCGGTGCCTACACCCGGCGCGACAAGGGGATCAAGGATGACATTGAAAAGGTCTTTCATTACTTCCCGCGGCTCAAGGAGCGGACCGGCATGGCCGGCTATCTCTCCGGCGGCGAACAGCAGATGCTGGCCATCGGCCGGGCGATCATGGCGCGGCCGGAAATGATCCTGCTCGACGAACCGTCCATGGGCCTGTCGCCGCTGCTGGTCAAGGAGGTGTTCGGCATCATCCGCAATATCAACAAAGAGCAGGGCATCACCATGCTGCTGGTCGAACAGAATGCCAACATGGCCCTGCACAGCGCCAATTACGGCTATGTCATGGAATCGGGCAAGATCGTTCTCGACGGTACCGGCGAAGAGCTGCTCAACAACGAGGATATGAAGGAGTTCTACCTCGCCGGCGGTGAGTCGGAGCGCAAGTCGTTCAAGAATCTGAAGTCATACAAACGCAGAAAACGGTGGATGTAAAAGCTTATTGCCGTCAGGGCGCAAAGATGCCAAGAGAAGCTTGGGGTTTCAGATTTAACCTTGGATGGTCGGGTTTGCCGTTCTTGGTGCTCTTGGTGTCTTGAGCGAGCAACGCGAGCGGGCGGCCTGAAGAATTTCAATGGAGATCTCATGTCCGACTACTACGACAACCTCGAAACCCGTACCTCCGAACAGCGCGAAGCCGACCTGTTCGCCTGCCTGGCCGACCAGATCGACCACGCCAAGAGCAGTGCCCCGGCTTTCGCCGAGACCCTGCATGGGATTGACGGCCGGGAGGTGACCGACCGCGCGGCGCTGGCGAAGCTGCCGCTGCTGCGCAAGACGGAGCTGATCGAGCGTCAGCAGGGGCAGCCGGTCTTCGGCGGGCTGACCGGGGTTGAACCGCCGGAGTTGTGCCAGATCTTCGCTTCCCCGGGGCCGATCTTCGAGCCCGGCTCGACCCGTCCCGATTTCTGGCGCTTTGCCCGCGCCCTGTATGCCGCCGGGTTCCGTTCCGGCGACATCATTCACAACTGTTTCTCCTATCACTTCACTCCGGCCGGGATGATGTTCGAATCCGGCGCCAGGGCGCTCGGCTGTGCCACGGTACCGGCCGGGGTCGGCCAGACCGAGCTGCAGGTGCAGGTGATGGGTCACGTCCGGCCGCGCGGCTATGTCGGCACGCCGTCCTTTCTGAAGCTGATTCTCGACAAGGCGGACGAACTTGGCAGCGACCTGTCGTGCCTGGAGACGGCGCTGGTTTCCGGTGAGTACCTGCCGCCGAGCCTGCGTGAGGGGATGGCGCAGCGCGGCATCAGTGTCCGCCAGTGCTACGCCACCGCCGATCTCGGTCTGATCGCCTACGAGTCGGAGGCGCTGGAAGGGATGATCGTCGATGAGGGTATTGTTCTCGAAATCGTCCGCCCCGGCAGCGGTGACCCGGTACCGGAAGGGGAGGTTGGCGAGGTGGTGGTGACCAGCCTTAACCCCGACTATCCGCTGATCCGTTTCGCCACCGGTGATCTCTCCGCCATCCTGCCGGGACCCAGCCCCTGCGGCCGCACCAACCTGCGGATCAAGGGCTGGCTGGGGCGGGCCGACCAGACCACCAAGGTGCGCGGCATGTTCGTGCATCCGCAGCAGGTCGACGCCATCCTCAAGCGCCATCCGGAAATCGGCCGCGGTCGACTGGTGGTGACCCGACAGAACGATCAGGACCACATGCTGTTGCGGATTGAATCCGCCGTTGCCGCGGATGGACTGGCATCCGCCCTGCGCGACTCGATCCGCGAGCTGACCAAGCTGCGCGGCGAGGTCGAATTCGTCGCCCCCGGCAGCCTGCCTAATGACGGCAAGGTGATCGACGATCAGCGGGAGATTGAATAGGAAAGACTGACATACTGCAGATCAGCCACCCGCTCGCTTGGCTCGCTCAAGGCACCAAGGAGTCTGTTGACTATCCATGGACTGGCTGCAAATCCGTCTGATTGGCCCATATTTCAGCTCCTTTTCGATCAATAGCTACGGCTATTGCCCTCAAATGAGCCAAAATCTGACCTCAATCAGACATATTTTCGCTTCAGCCCCGATAGTCCGACAGACTCCAAGGACACCAGGAAATTCTTTGATTTTATTGTTGCCTTTCTTGGTGCTCTTGGTGCCTTGGTGGCCCAGTGCTTTTCTCTTGAAGGAGATCCCATGTCCACCCAGACCGAAACCACCATCGAACCTCTCGACGAAGGTGTTCAGCTGCTCAACCGGCTCAGCAAAGAGGAGCTGATCGCCATTATCATCGACGACGCCAAGAACTGGCTGGCTCATGACGGGCTCTGGTTCCAGGCGATCGAGAAGACCCACGGCATGGAGGTGGCGATCGAGGCTGACCGGGCCGCCTGGGAGAAATTCACCGTCATCGAAGCCAAACGGATCATGGCGCGGCTCGGGATCGAGCCGGGCGGCGGCATTCCGGCACTGCTCGAATGCCTCAAGCATCGTCTCTACGCGCGGCTCAACCTGCAGCAGGCGATCGAGGTCAGCGACAGCCGCGCGGTGTTCCGCATGGTCGACTGCCGGGTGCAGTCGGCGCGCAAGCGCCGGGGGCTGGATGACTTCCCCTGCAAATCGGTGGGAATCGTCGAGTACAGCGAGTTCGCCCGTACCGTCGATCCGCGGATCCAGACCCGCTGCCTCTCCTGTCCGCCCGATGCCCACCCGGAAGAGTTCTGGTGCGCCTGGGAGTTCTCTCTTGAATCCTGAAAGCCTGGCGGCCTGATGCTTTCTGATTGTCTCACCGGGATCCGGGTTCTCGATCTCAGCCAGTACCTGCCCGGCCCCTTCGCCACCCAGTTGCTTGGAGATCTCGGCGCCGAGGTGCTGAAGGTCGAGCCGCCGGCCGGGGATCCGATGCGGTCCTTCATCCTCGCCGACGGTGACGGGGTTTCTCCCTTCTACAAGCAGGTCAATGCCGGCAAGGCGGTGGTCGAACTCGATCTCAAGACGCCGCAGGGGCGGGAGTCCCTGACCGAACTGGTGCGGGTTGCCGACGTGCTGCTGGAATCCTACCGGCCGGGCGTGCTGGAGCGCCTCGGCTTCGGGCGTGAGCGTCTTGAACAGCTCAACTCTTCCCTGATCCATTGCGCCCTTTCAGGCTTCGGTCAGAGCGGGCCCTGCCGCGAGCGGGCCGGGCACGATCTGACCTATCTCGCCATGAGCGGCATGCTCAGCCTGACCGGCACCGAGCAGACGCCGGTTATTCCCTTTCCACCGATCTGTGATTACGCCGCCGGCAAGCAGGCGGCCACCACCATTCTCGCTGCCCTGCTGCGTCGCGGGCGGACCAGTCGCGGGGCCTTCATCGATGTCAGCCTGTTCGAGATGGCTCTTTCCTGGCAGTCCTTCGGTCTGACCGCCGCGGGCCGTCCCGGCGAGGCCTTCGGCCGCGGCCGGGATCTGCTCACCGGCGGCGCCGCCTGTTACAATATCTATCGTACCGCCGATGATCGTTTCGTGGCCCTGGGAGCGATCGAGGAGAAATTCTGGCAGAGATTCTGTGAAACGGTCGAACGACCGGAGTGGATCGGTCGCCAGCAGCAGCCGTTGCCGCAGACCGGGCTGATCGGTGAGGTCGCCGCCCTGTTCGCCGGCGAGAGGCTGGCACATTGGCGGTCAATGTTCGCCGAGGTCGACTGCTGCTTCGAGCCGGTGCTCGAACAGCACGAGGTTCCCGGCCACCCTCATGTCCGGCAGCGGGGACTGGTGCAGACCCATCCGCGGGAACGGCGCACCGAAGCCCTCTTCCCCGCCTGGGTCGACGGCCGGCCGCCGCAGCCGCGCCGTCCCCTGGAGCAGGTGACGGCGGCCGAGGCGCTGAGGTTATGGGGTGGATAGTGGGTGGCAGGATGAGTGAACTCTACCTGCACAGATAAGCATAAGCGGGCTCAGATTTTCCATTTTCAGGGCCGCATGAACCCATCCCCGGGGCTTGCCTGTCGCCATCCGGGCGACAGACACCCTGCCAATGGAAAATCTGACCCGCCCGACACAGGGGCAAGAGAGAAAGGTTTTCAGCCTCCCTCACCTCCGGTTGCCCATGATGCGGAGCAGCATGAGAAACAGGTTGATGAAGTCGAGGTAGAGGCGCAGTGCGCCGATGATGGCGGCTTTCTTGCGGCCCTCCTCGTTGGCGAAACCGGCCTCGCCGATCTGCTTGATCTTCTGGGTGTCGTAGGCGGTGAGGCCGACGAAGACGAAAACGCCGATGTAGCTGACCAGCCAGTAGATCATCGTACTCTGTAGGAAGATGTTGACCACCGAGGCGATGAGAACTCCGATCAGCCCCATGAAGAAGAAACTCCCCCAGCCGGTCAGGTCGCGGCGGGTGGTGTAGCCGTAGATGCTCATGGCGGCAAAGGTGCCGGAGGCGATGAAGAAGGTGCTGGCGATGGAACTGCTGGTGTAGACCAGGAAGATCGAGGCGAAGGTCACCCCGCTGAGGGCCGAGTAGAACAGGAACATCAGGGTGGCTGTTGTTGAACTGATCCGGTTGATGGCGGCGGAGAGGGCGATGACCAGGCCCAGTTCACCGAAGATCAGGGCATAAAAAACCATTCTGTTGCCGAAAATCAGTTTCAGCAGTTCCTCGCTGGACAGGGTCACCATGGCCGCCAGGGCGGTCAGGGCCAGACCGGCGGTCATCCAGGCGTAGACCGTGGGCAGAAAGCTGGTGGTGGAGCTGACGGTCGGGGTTGCGGTGATGGTGGTCGGTTTCTGATTCAGCATCGTTCATTCTCCATGGGCTACGGGTAAACGCTGCAAATACCATAGCCCATTTGGCTCCGGGCAACAACTCTGCTAAGCTGGGATTCGTCGAATTTTCGACCCGGAGAAGGAACCGATGATTGAACTGCCGCAATTGACTGATGCGCGACTGACCCTGCGGGATCGCGTCGCCGAATTGACTTTCATTCGCGACGATGTCCGCAATGCCCTGACCGGCACCGACCTGGTGACGGATATCGTGACCACCCTTGACTGGGCCAACCGTACCCCCGAGGTTTCGGTGCTGATTCTGACCGGTGCCGGGTCGGCCTTTTCCGCCGGCGGCAACATCAAGCAGATGCGCGACCGCGAGGGGATCTTTTCCGGCTCGGCCCTGCAGATCCAGGATCAATACCGGCGCGGGATTCAGCAGCTGCCGCTGGCGATGCAGAAAGCGGAGATTCCCCTCATTGCCGCGGTCAACGGGCCGGCCATCGGGGCCGGCATGGATCTCGCCTGCATGTGCGATCTGCGAATCGGTACGCCGAAAACCCTGCTCGGCGAGACCTTCCTCAATCTCGGCATCGTCCCCGGCGACGGCGGTGCCTGGTTCCTGCCGCGGATCGTCGGTGCCCAGCGGGCCGCCGAGCTGATTTTCAGCGGCCGGCTGATCAAGGCGGAGGAGGCCCGGGAACTGGGGCTGCTGCTTGAGGTGGTCGATGAGCAGCAGCTGCTGCCGCGAGCCAGGGAGATGGCGGTCCGCATAGCCGCCCAGCCGCCGCAGGCGCTGCGGCTGAGCAAACGGCTGCTGAAGCTCGGCCAGACGATGGCTCTGCCGGAATTTCTCGATCTCTGCGCGACCTTCCAGGCCATGGCTCATCAGACCGATGATCACATCGAAGCGGTCAATGCCTTTCTGCAAAAGCGGCCGCCTGAGTTCGGCGGGCACTGAGGCGGGTTGTCCATGGTTTTCGACGAATTTTCCCGAACCCGCGGCCGGATGAGTTTGACATCCACGCCAGTTATCGTTTTCGCGAGGGGCTCATGGGCCAGGTCTTTCTGAACGGACAGTTTGTCGACAGCGACAGAGCGAAAATCTCGGTTTTTGACCAGGGATTTCTCTACGGCGACGGCATCTACGAGAGTTTCCGTTCCATCGGAGCGCATCTCTACCAGTTCCCCCTCTATTACCAGCGGCTCCAGCAGTCCGCGGAAGCCCTGGGTTATGAGCTTCCCTACAGCCGCCCGCAACTGGAAGAGATTCTGCTTGAGCTGCGTCGCCGCAACCGGCTGACCGACGCCTACTACCGGATCACCATCACCCGCGGTCCGGGGCAGGTCGGTTTTCAGCGCGAGTTGACGGGGGATCTGACCTGCCTGATCATCGCCCGTGAGTTCAAGGGGTTCGACGAAACGCATTACCGCGACGGGATTGCCCTGCGGGTTGCCGAAACCCGCCGCAACGCTCCAGAGGCGATCAATCCGAAGATCAAGTCGATCAGCAATCTCAACAGCCTGCTCGGCAAGCTGGAGGCCCGGGCCGCTGGCGCTTTTGAAGTGATCATGCTCAACAACCGGGAGCAGATCTGCGAAGGCGCGGCGTCGAACATTTTCTGGACCCGGGACCGTTGGGTTTTTACCCCCTCGGTCGCGACCGGGCTGCTCCCCGGGGTGACCCGCTCGACCATCATCCGGCTGTGCGAGGAAGAGCTTGACCTGCGGGTGATCCGCGGCGAATACCGGCTGCAGGACCTGAAATTTTCCGACGAGGTCTTCATCACCTCCACCTCGCTGGAGGTGATGCCGGTGGTCAGGGTCGATGACTTCATGATCAACCAGGGCCGGGTCGGTCCCATCGCCCGGCGTCTGCGGAACGTGCTTCACCTGGATATGGGCAAGACGGCGGTATCATCCTGAACCCTGACCGTGTTTCACGGTTTCAGGAACATTGCACAAGGAGGCAAACGATGTCTGAGCAACAAGGCGCTATCGGTGAAAAAATCAGGAAACTGCGAACCCGGCAGGGGATGTCGATTGCCGATGTCGCCTCGAAAACCGATCTCCCGGAAAATACCCTGAACGCCATTGAAGAGGGTTCTGTCACGCCTCCCCTGGGGTATATCGTCAGCCTGGCCAATGTCCTCAAGGTCTCGGTCGGGGATCTGTTCGGTGACAGTGGCGATTCCCCTTTCTGCATTGTCCGCAGTGACGACCGTAAAATGGTGACCCGTTTTGATTCCAGCGGCGGGTCCAGTGCCGGATACAGTTACCAGTCCCTCGGCTACAAGAAACAGAACCGTCACATGGAACCGTTTCTGGTAACCCTCACCCCCGACGAGAGCTTCAAGCCGGAACCGAACCGGCATGTCGGCGAGGAGATTCTGTTCGTTCTCGAAGGACAGGTCGAGGTCAGCCTCTCCGGCCACACCGATATTCTCAATCCCGGCGATTCGATCTACTATGATTCGACATTGCCGCATGTCGTTTCCTGTCATGGCAGCGAGCCGGCGACTTTGTTTGCGGTGATATACGCCCGAGAAGAGATGCTTATTTTTTAGTGGGGGCGGCTGAAATGCCGTCATCTGCTTCGTTGGCCAACGCCTTCGTCACTGCGACGTAGCTGGCGCTACGCCTCATTCCTCAGGCGCTGGCCGCCTTGCATCTAACGACATTTGAGCCACCTTGGAACTTTTCGTGGGGGGGCGGCTGAAAAGCACCCATCTGCTGCGTTGCTCGCGCCTTTCGTTGCTGCTGCGTAGCTCCGCTCTTCACGGATTCGGGTTTTGAGGTTGTCATGACATCCAATATCAAGCTCAAGCTGCAGGTGGTTGACCGGGTCGGTGTGCTGGCGGAAATCGCTGCGGTGCTGGCCGAGGATGACGTCAATGTCCTCAGCATGGAGATGGAGAAGAAGGATTCGGCCACCTTTGTCTACCTCGAACTGGAGCCCGGACCGCATTCGCCGGCCGAGGGGCGACTGCTTGAGGCGCTGCAGTCCCTGCCCGTCCTGCAGTCGCTGCAGTTGATCCCCACCATGCCGCAGGAGCGGCGTGAAAGGCGCTTCCAGGTGGTCCTTGACAGTGTCAGTGACGGTATCCTCTCGGTCAACGAGGAGGGTGAGCTGACGACCATCAACCGTGTGGCGCGCAAAATGCTGGGGTTGGACGAGCAGCCCCTGGTGGGTCGTAACCTGCGAGACCTCGCGTTGCCGGACACCAGCTTGCTCACCTGTCTCGAAGGTCGCAGCTACCAGAATGTCAAGCGCAGCCTCGTTCGCGGCCAGCGCCGCTTCCAGTATCTCGCCAGCGGCGAGTTGATCCGTGATTCGAAGCAGCGCATCGTTGGTGCGGTTGAAGTGCTGCGCGACCTGCGCGACCTGCGCGAAGCGGCCAGTGCGGTGGCCGGCGAACCGCAGGTCACGTTCAGTGACATGGTCGGTCAGAGCCCGGCCCTGCGCCGGGCGATCGCCTTTGCCGAGAAGATCGCACCGACCGACGGCGTGGTCTCGATCCGCGGCGAGAGCGGCACCGGCAAAGAACTGTTCGCCAGCGCCATCCACGTCGCCAGCGGCTGTACGGGACCTTTTCTGCCGGTCAATTGTGCGGCCCTGCCGGAGACCCTGCTTGAGAGCGAACTGTTCGGTTATGTCGGCGGCGCCTTCTCCGGGGCGAAAAAGGAGGGGCGCGCGGGCCTTTTCGAGGCGGCCCGGGGTGGCACCATTTTCCTCGATGAGATCGCCGAGATGCCGGCAACCCTGCAGGCCAAGATGCTGCGGGTGATGCAGGACGGCAAGTTGCGTCGGGTCGGCAGCAATGAGGAAATCAGGGTCAATGCGCGGGTCATTACCGCCACCAATCGTGATCTTGAACAGTTGGTCAGGCAGGGGCTGTTCCGCGAGGATCTTTTCTACCGGGTCAACCTCTTCCCGCTGCATATCCCGCCACTGCGGGAGCGGCTCGAAGATATCCCGCTGCTCGCTGAGCATTTCCTGTTCCAGGTCAACTCCCGCCTTGGTCTCCGTGCCCGCCCGCTGACCCCGGCGGCCTTCGCCAAGCTCAAGGGCCACCACTGGCCCGGCAACGTGCGCGAACTGCGCAACGTTATCGAGCGGGCGGCCATTCTCAGCGGCCGGGAGGAGATCGGTGCCGAATGTATTCGCTTCAGTTTCGAGCTTGAGGGGACGTTCAGCAGGGGCGATGATTCTCTCAGGGAGTCGTTGGCGCGCCAGGTCGAAGCACTGGAACGACGGTTGATTGCCGAGGCCCTTCAACACGCCCGCAGCAAGCGCCAGGCGGCGCTGCTGCTGGGGATGTCGCATACCGCCTTGCTCAAAAAACTGAAGAAATATCAAATGGAAACCAGGCCTACCGGTGGAACCAAAAGTTTCCAATAGCTTATTTCCCTTTCAGAAACAATCCGTTGGCCAATGTTGCGTTTGTTGCTGGAAACTATAGTTTCCAGTCCTGTCTTCATGCCCGGCCTGTTTGTTCGTCCGTTCCGGCAAATCCCGCCGGTTACCAGGAAAACTCTCCCCGTTTCCCCCCATCTTTGAAGATGAAAAGTCCATTGAATACAATGTTCTATGATCATCGTCCGGTCGGGACCGTTTGGTCGTCCCGTTTTTTGTGTTGATGGAACGAAACATGGCAGGCTCGTTGCTATACTCTTCTGAGATGACCGCAGGAGCGGAGTCGTGGCAAATTCGGACGTTGTGAGGTGGAAAATTTATGGTTCAACATGAGTCAAAGCCTTCCGGGGCCGCGGGTTCACTGTCGCCGGGGCTGCCGGGTGATATCTCGTTTCCCCTGGAAATCCGGCTGCATGGTCGCGGCGGCCAGGGTGGTGTGACCTGCGCCAAACTGATTGCGGCGATCTATGCCCGCATGGGGCTTCACGTCCAGACCTTCGGTGATTACGGCGCCGAGCGTTCCGGGGCCCCGGTGCGTGCCTTTACCCGGGTCAATCGCGTGGCGATCAGGAACCGCAACAAGGTCTACCGGCCGGATCACCTGCTGGTGCTCGATGCGGCTCTGCTCGGTCCCCAGGTGCTGGATGGGGTTGCTCCCGGTGCTGTTATTCTGCTCAACAGTGCTGAGGACGTCGAGACCTGTGTCGGGCAGTTTGCCGCCTACCGGTTCGGCATCATCGATGCCACCGGTATCGCCCGCGAGCATGGTATCGGCACCAGTACCGTGGTGATCATCAATACCACCCTGGTCGGAGCCTATGCCAGGCTCCTCGGTCTGCCGCTGGAGGTGCTGGAAGATGTTTATACCCGCATGGGCCTTTCAGAGGATCTGCCAGCGGCCAGAGAAGCTTATGAGAAGGTGAAGATCCGGCAGCCGGATCTTGCTGCGGTGGGACCGTCCCCCGGGGGCGATCCGGATGACCTCCCCGCGGTCAAGCCGCAGACCGAACATTCCGAGGATATCCCCCCGCAATTGAAAACCGGCGACTGGAGTACCCAGCTGCCCGGTTACGAGGACTATGTCGCCCCCTGCAATCACGCCTGCCCGGCAGGCAACGACGTGGTCGGCTTTATCCAGGCACTGAAAACCGCCGGTGCCGATGCCGCCGCCCGGGTGCTGCTGGAAACCCAGGCCCTGCCGTCGGTCTGCGGACGGGTCTGCCCGGCGCCCTGCATGCACGAATGCAATCGCAACCAGATGGACGGCGCGGTCAATATCCGCAGCCTGGAACGCTGGATCTCGGACCATTCCGGCCTGGCCCTGCCGGCGCAGAAAACCGACAGAGAGCATTCGGTTGCGGTCGTCGGCGGCGGTCCGGCCGGGCTGAGTGCCGCTTACCAGCTGGCGCGGCGCGGTCATCAGGTGACGATTTTCGAAAAGGCCGAAAAGCTTGGCGGCGTGCTGCGTTACGGCATTCCTGTTTACCGTCTGCCGGAAGAGGCTCTGGAGCGCGACCTGAAGCGCATTCTTGCCCTGGGGGTCCGCTGCGAGTGCGAACATCCGGTTGACCGGGATGAGATGGAGCGTCTGTACCATAAATTTGATGCGGTGATCGTCAGCAAGGGCTTCAGTGATGCCTACACTCTTGCCGCTGCCGGTGAACAGCTCGACGGGATTGACCAGGGGCTCGATTTTCTGGCCCGCAGTCGCCGGGGAGGTGCGACGTTGAGTGGCGACGTGGTGGTGATCGGCGGCGGCAACACCGCCATCGATTGCGCTCGCAGCGCTGTTCGCAGCGGCGCCGATTCGGTCAAGCTGGTCTACCGCCGCAGTCGCGAGGAAATGCCCGCCATTACCGAGGAGATTGAAGATGCCCTGCGCGAGGGGGTCCAGTTGCTGGCCCTGCGACAGCCGGTCGCCTTCCGCGGGGTCGGCCGGGTGGCCGGCATCGTGCTGGCCGAGGTCGAACTGGGCGAGCCTGACGCCGATGGCCGCAGGAAGCCGATGGTGACCGAACGGACCCACGAGATGACCTGCTCCAGGGTTCTGCTGGCCCTCGGCCAGGGGAATGAAACGGAGTTGCTGCCGGAATCCTGGCAGTTGCGCGATGGCCGGGTCTGGTCTGCTGAGGGGCCGGTCGATATCTGGTTTGCCGGCGATTGTTCCACTGCTGACGGCACGGTCACCCATGCCATCGGCAATGGTCGCCTGGCGGCATTGGAGGTCCTGGCGGCCCTGGATGGAGTTGAATCCGCGGTGAAGCGGCCGGACCGGGGTTCGGTCGTGGCTCCGGCGCAGATCCGTTTCTCGCACTTCCCCATTCTCGCCCCGCACCAGGACCGGCACAAGGTGCTGGAAAGCTATCGAAACAGTTTCGAAGAGGTCAATCTTGGTCTGTCCGGACAGGAGGAAGCCGAGCGCTGTTTCTCCTGCGGGCGTTGCACCCAATGCGACACCTGCCTGGTTTATTGTCCCGAGGGGATCATCTACCGTACCGAGGAGGGTTACCGGATTGACGAGGAGTACTGCAAGGGATGCGGCATCTGCGTGGCGGAATGCCCGCGGCGGGCCATGGATCTGAACGATAAAAGCGCGGAGGCTTAGGTCATGTCAGTTGAGTTGTTCAGTGCCAATCACGCTGCCGCTCTCGCGGCGACCTTCGCCGGACGGGCCAACCGTACCGCCAGGGGGTTCTGCAGCGGGGTTTATCCGATCACTCCGTCCACCGAGTGCATGGAATACCTGTGTGGCCAAAAGATCGAGAAGGGGCGGGTGATTCGGGTCGACAGCGAGCACAACGCCATGGGCGTCTGTATCGGCGCCTCGGCTGCAGGAGCCCGTTCCTTCACCACCACCAGCTCCAACGGGCTGGCCTATATGGTCGAGAACTGCGCGGCGGCGGCCGGTTACCGGTTGCCGATCGTCATGTCGATTGCCAACCGCACCCTCGGTCCGCCCTGGAACATCTGGGCCGATCATGGTGATTCGCTGCTGCTGCGGGATCTGGGATGGCTGCAGTTCTACTCGGCCGACAACCAGGAAGTTTTCGATACCGTGCTCTGCGCCTTCAGGCTGGCCGAGGATCCGCGCGTGCTGATGCCCGCCCTCTGCTGCATGGATGGATTTATCCTTTCGCATACCATGGCTCAGGTCGAAATCCCGACCCAGGACCAGGTCGATCGTTTTCTGCCGTCGACCGAGGTGCCCCAGCGCCTCGACAAAACCGCCCATACCCTGGGGCAGATGGAGCTGCCGTACCAGTCGGCGGCGCACCGTGCTCAGCATCACCGGGCGATGCGGGGAGCCCGGGAGGTCTATGCCGAGGTTCAGGACGCGTTTGAAGAGATATTCGGCCGCCGGCCGGCCGACCCGCTGGTGGCCTATCGTGCCGAAGATGCCGAGACCCTGATTGTCTCCATGGGCACGCTGGGGGTGACGGCGGAACGGGTGGTTGACCTGTTGCGTGAGCAGGGACAGGCGGTCGGGTCAGTACGGGTGCGGATGTTCCGCCCTCTGCCGGACGCGGACCTGCGCAAGCTGTTTGCCGGGAAAAAACGCGTTGCGGTCCTGGATCGCGATGTCAGTCTGGGGTTCGGCGGGGTGCTCTGGGGCGAGGTGCGCGGCTTTGCCGATCCCGCCGCCATTGTCCAGAGTTACATGATCGGCGTAGCGGGAGGCGACGTGCGCCCGGAGCATATGCTCGACCTGCTGGCCGAACTCGAGCAGTCCCATGAGGCCGGTGCGCCGAGAATCGTGGAGGTGGCCTGATGAACGAACCTGTCCTGAATGGGATAGCCCTGACCGAAAAGGACCGGCGCGATCCTCTTTTGCGCCCCGGAAACAGCAACTGCGGCGGCTGCGGCATGTCGAACCTGATGCAGATGTTCAGGCGGGCCGCGGCCGACCATGAGCTGAAGATGGTGGTTCCGGCCTGTTGCGCCGCGGTGACCGGCGGGACTTTCCCGCAAAGCGCCTTCGGCATTCCGACCATCATGTCCACCTTCGCCTCGGCCGCTTCGGTGGCCAGCGGGTTGGCCGCGGTGGCGCAGCTCAACGGTGAAGGGACGCGGATCGTCTGCCTGGCGGGTGACGGCGGCACCTACGACATCGGCATGGGCACCCTGTCGGCGGCCGCCGAGCGTAACGAGGATATCCTCTATATCTGTTACGACAACGAAATTTACGGCAACACCGGCGGGCAGCGTTCTTCCGCTACGCCGGCCGGGGCCGCGACCACCAGCACCCCGAGCGGCAAGCGGGAAATCAAGAAAGACATTCTCGGGATCATGGCGGCCCACCGCATTCCCTACGCGGCGTCCATCTCCCTGGCGCATGGCGATGATACCCTGCGCAAGCTCCAGTATGCTTTGGACACCCGGGGGTTCCGGTTCCTGCACGTTCTCTCTCCCTGTCCGACCGGCTGGAAATCTGAACCGGCCATGGGCATCGAACTGGTCCGCCTGGCGGTTCGTTCCGGCCTGTTCCCGGTGTTCGAGATCTTCGATGGTGAGAGGTACGTGATCAATGTTGAACCGGACTTTTCCGCCGAGGCGCTGATGATGTACCTTTCCCTGCAGCGGCGCTTCCGGAATACCGGGGTCACCGAAGAGAGCCTGCAGCCGAATATTGAACGCTACTGGAATTATCTGCGGTTGATGAGCGGACGGATTGTGCCCGCCAGGAGGGATGTTTAAGTAGTGAGGGCGGCCGATACGCACCCGCCTGCTGCGTTGCTTCCGCGCCTCGTCATTCCGACGTAGCTGCCGCTATGCCTCATTCCTCGGCGCGTGAGACGCCTTGCATGCGGGCACGTCTCGACCGCCTTCAACGGTGGTGGTAAGCCTCGCGCAGAGACGCAAAGGGCAAGGCTTAAGATCTTGTCTGGCCTCAGGCAAAAAGGTTTTCTCCGTGCCTCTGCGTCTTGAGTGAGCGAATGCGAACGGGCGAGAGGGAAGATTTTGTCATGACTGTTTCTGGCTAGAGTGACTGGAACGAAGCAGATAGCCTGATAAAACGAAAAAGAGAGGACCGTTATGCGCAAGTATGTCGGGGAACGAATCCAGAAATTACGCGAAGCCCAGGGCTTGAGCCAGCAGGAAGTCTGCAAGCTGGCCGGGCTGGAGTTGTCCCGGTTGCAGGCCTACGAAGAGGGGACTGCCGTTCCCTCGGTCGGCGTGGTGATCAAGCTGTCGCGGATTCTGGGTTCCAGGTTTGAAGGACTCATGCATGGCGGCGGGACGGTTTCGGATGCGTTGACCATCTGTCGGGCGGGTACGTCCTTCGCCGGCCAGCAGGGCAATACCGAGCAGGGCTATGCTTATGGCACCCTGACCCGCCCGGGAACGGTCGGCCACGTCATGGAGCCCTTCATGCTGACCTTTGACCCCCGGGTACCGAGAGGCGAGCCGATCAGCCACGACGGCCAGGAATTCGTGTACGTGGTGGAAGGTGCCATCGAGCTGCTTTACGACGGCCGAACCTACCGGCTTGAACAGGGCGACAGCGTCTACCTGGATGCCTCCCGCAGCCATCGTTTTCATGGCCTCGGAGAGAGCCCGGCCCGGATGCTGGCCGTGGTCAGCTCCTGAGAAAGTCTGTCTTATGAGTGAATAACAAAAGGGTGCCTTCGGGCACCTTTTTTTTGGTGGTCAGTTCTTTGCCCCATGCTGAAGTTGTGCTAATCTGCGATCCTTGTCAAAGCCCGGTCTTTTTGCGTAAGAGACTGGATTTAAAGGAGGATAAACAAATGTCCGATGTCAATAAACTTGGTGCCAGAGTCCGCCGGCTGCGGGAAACGCGGGAGCTGTCCATCGAACAGCTGGCCGAGCAGAGCCAGTGTCATGTCGACCTTCTCAACCGCATCGAGGCGGGAGAGCTGGTTCCGTCCCTGACGCCGTTGATGACGATCGCCCGGGCCCTCGGAGTCCGGCTCGGCACCCTGCTTGACGATGAGCCGCACGATGGTCCGGCATTGGTGAAGAACGGGGAGTCGGCCAACGTCGTCCGCTTCTCGGGCAAGGACCCTTCGGCACGACAGAGCGCGCTCGACTTCTATGCTCTCGGGGCGGGTAAAAAAGACCGCCACATGGAACCGTTTGTGATTGATGTCCTGCCGCGCGAGGGTGATGCCGCTCCCCTCTCGTCCCACGAGGGGGAAGAGTTTCTCTACGTCCTCGAAGGTTGTATCGAGATCAGCTACGGCCAGACCAGCTATACCCTGGAAGCCGGAGAGAGCATCTATTACGATTCTATCGTTCCCCACGACGTCCACGCCCTGTCGGGACCGGCCCGGATTCTGGCCGTCGTCTACGCGCCTTTCTGACCCCTGGAGGTTGAACCCATGTCCTTGACTGATCTGACCATCGGGGATTATCTCGAAAAACAGGTCCGGGAGCTTCCCGACCACGACTTCGTGGTCTATCCCGACCGGGACCTGCGCTGGAGTTTCAGCGATTTCAACCGCCGGGTGGATGACCTGGCCAAAGGACTGCTGGCCATCGGCATCGGCCGGGGGGATCATGTCGGTATCTGGGCGCGCAACGTCCCCGACTGGATCACTTTCATGTTCGCCACCGCCAAAATCGGCGCGGTGCTGGTGACCGTCAACACCCTCTACCGCAGCTTCGAGCTGGAGTACGTGGTCAAGCAGGCCGACATGAAGGCGCTGGTGATCATCGACAGCTTCCGGGATCATAATTATCTCGATACCGTCTACCAGTTGATTCCGGAACTGCGCAGCTGCCAGCGCGGACATCTGCAGAGCGCCCGCTTCCCGCAGCTGAAAAGCGTTATCTACATCGGCCAGGAGAAGCATCGCGGCATGTACAATACCCGCGAGCTGCTGCAGCTCGGCAGCCAGGGCGATTCGGAGCAGCTCAACGCGATCAGGGCATCCCTGTCGGCGCACGATGTCATCAACATGCAGTACACCTCCGGAACCACCGGCTTTCCCAAGGGGGTGATGCTCAGCCACCACAATATTCTCAACAACGGCCATTTCATCGGCGAGCGGCAGAATTTCTCCCCCGCCGACCGACTCTGCCTGCCGGTTCCTCTGTTCCACTGCTTCGGTTGTGTGCTCGGAGTCATGGCGGCTCTCACCCACGGCACCACCCTGGTACCGCTGGAGGTGTTCGACCCATTGATGGCCCTGGCGGCGGTGCAGAAGGAGAAGTGCACGGCGATTTACGGAGTGCCGACAATGTTCATCGCCGAACTCGATCACCCGATGTTCGAGATGTTTGATCTCTCCTCCCTGCGTACCGGCATCATGGCCGGCTCTCCCTGCCCGGTCGAGACCATGAAGCAGGTGATGGAGAAGATGCACTGCCGCGAGATCACTATCGCCTACGGACTCACCGAAGCCTCGCCGGTCATCACCCAGACCCGCACCGACGACAGTATCGCCTACCGCACCGCTTCGGTCGGCAGCGTGCTGCCGCATATCGAGGCGAAAATTGTCGATCCGGAAACCGGCGCAATCTGTGCTCCCGGACAGCCGGGTGAACTCTGCTGCCGTGGCTACAGCGTCATGAAGGGCTACTACAACATGCCGGAACAGACCGCCGCTGCCATCGATGCCGACGGCTGGCTGCATACCGGTGACCAGGCGGAAGTGGATGCCAACGGCTACTATCGTATCACCGGCCGCATCAAGGACATGATCATCCGCGGTGGTGAGAATATCTACCCGCGCGAGATCGAGGAATTCCTCTACACCATGCCGGGGATTCTCGATGTGCAGGTGGTCGGCATTCCGGATCGCAAATACGGGGAAGTTGTCGGTGCCTTCATTATCCTCAAGCAGGATGTCGACCTCGGCGAGGAGGATGTGCAGGATTTCTGTCGTGAACGGATCGCCTCCTACAAGAAGCCGCGCTACGTCTTTTTCGTCAGCGAATTTCCCCTGACCGCCAGCGGCAAGGTGCAGAAATACAAATTGCGGGAGATGGCGGTGGAGAAGCTCGGGCTCAAGGCTGCTCCGGCCGTCGAGAAGGCTTGAGGGCAGGGGCTGTTTTCCGGGAGCGGCTTGACTCCCTTTCGGGAGTCTGTAATTCTTTATAGAGATTCATTTTCCTTTGCAGGAGCTGTCGACAGGCTCCTCGCCCGGAGACAGCCCGACCATGGCCGACATGCAGGAACGACTTGATGACATCATCGCCAAGCTTCGTCAACGTGAATGCCGTATCACGCCGCAGAGGATTGCGATTCTCAAGATCTTTCTGCATAGTGAAGAACATCCGAGCATCGAGCAGGTTCATGAACAGGTCAAGGTTCATTTTCCGACCACCAGCCTGGCCACAGTTTACAAAACGGTCAATCTGCTCAAGGAGATCGGCGAAATTCTGGAAATCGGTTTTGCCGACGGCAGCAACCGTTACGACGGCAACAGGCCTCATCCCCATCCCCACCTGATCTGTACCCGGTGCCGGACCATCATCGATTCTGACAGCCCTCTGCTTGACGCAATGGCCGCTGAAGCCGAGCGGAACTCGGGCTATCGGATTGTGGCGCATCAGGTGCAGTTTTTCGGGATCTGTCCATCCTGTCAGCGCATCCGGGAATCGTAGGGTCCTCATCACCGGCAGACACTCACGGCGGCAGTTTTTTGTCCGTTATGGAAAATAATTATCTATAGATATTGACGTATCCATAAGTAGTGGTATAACAGGAGGCAACGGTTTTGAGGTGGAGCAAAGACAAACCCTTTGCCAACATGGGAGACAGCCGATGCCGAAAAAAAAATCTGACAAGCGGACCAAACTGACCACCAACGCCGGTGCGCCCGTGGTCGACAACCAGAACACCATGACTGCCGGCCCGCGTGGTCCGGCGCTGTTGCAGGATGTCTGGCTGCTGGAAAAGCTGGCCACTTTTGATCGTGAGGTGATTCCCGAGCGGCGCATGCATGCCAAGGGTTCCGGAGCCTATGGCACGTTTACCGTGACCCACGATATTTCCCGTTACACCCGGGCGAAGATTTTTTCCGAGGTCGGTAAAAAAACTGAAGTCTTCGTGCGTTTCTCGACCGTGGCGGGAGAACGGGGGGCGGCCGATGCTGAACGGGATATTCGCGGCTTTGCCATGAAATACTACACCGAGGAAGGCAACTGGGATCTGGTCGGCAACAATACGCCGGTTTTCTTTCTCAAGGATCCCCTGAAGTTTCCCGACCTCAACCATGCCGTCAAGCGCGACCCGCGTACCAACCTGCGCAGTGCAAAGAACAACTGGGATTTCTGGACGCTGTTGCCGGAGGCGTTGCACCAGGTGACGATAACCATGAGCGAGCGGGGCATTCCCCTCTCTTATCGTCACATGAACGGCTACGGCAGCCATACCTTCAGCCTGATCAATGCCGCGGGCGAGCGTTGCTGGGTCAAGTTCCACTTCAAGACCGAGCAGGGCATCAAGTGCCTGACCGACGCCGAGGCCGAAGCACTTGTCGGCCGTGACCGGGAAAGCCACCAGCGCGATCTCTACGAGAGTATCGAGAGGGGGGATTTCCCCCGCTGGAAAATGCAGATCCAGATCATGACCGATGAACAGGCGGCTGCCTGCCCTTTCAATCCCTTCGATCTGACCAAGGTCTGGCCGCACGGCGACTACCCGATGATGGATGTCGGGGTGCTTGAACTGAACCGCAATCCGGACAACTATTTTGCCGAAGTGGAACAGGCCGCTTTCAACCCGGCCAATGTCGTCCCCGGCATCGGTTTCTCACCGGACAAGATGCTGCAGGGTCGCCTGTTCGCCTATGGTGATGCCCAGCGCTATCGGCTCGGAGTCAATCATCACCTGATTCCGGTTAATGCTTCCCGCTGTCCGTTTCACAGCTACCACCGTGACGGTGCCATGCGTGTTGACGGTAACTACGGCAGTACCCCGGGCTATGAACCGAACAGCTACGGAGAGTGGCAGGAGCAGCCCGATTTTGCCGAGCCCCCCCTTGAACTGTCGGGCGCGGCTGCCCACTGGAGCCACCGGGACGATGCCGGCGACGATTACAGTCAGGCCGGAGACCTGTTTCGGATGATGAATGATGCCCAGCGAGAGGCCTTGTTCGGTAATACCGCCAGGGCCATGGGCGATGCCCCGCGTGAGATCAAGATCCGCCATATCGGCAACTGTCTTCGGGCCGATCCGGACTATGGCAGGGGGGTGGCCGGAGCCATGGGGATTCCTCTGGACGAAATTGAAAAACAGCGTTGACGTTTCGGCCCCGCTGTTGGGGCCATATCCTGAATCAGCGGGTTTATGCCGGATGAAGAGTGCCGGTGCTTGATCTGAATGCGATTTTCAAAAATCTGAGGCGCACCTCCAGGTTCGCCGGTGATTTTCGGGAAGCGCAGGCAGGTCAATGATTTGCGCTGTTCGCCGGTAATAAACTCACGGATTCAGGATTATACTATCCACAACCAGCAAGGAGAAGAACAGATGGCATCACTCAAGGGAACCCGTACTGAAAAAAACATTCTGACCGCATTCGCCGGTGAAAGCCAGGCCCGTAACCGCTATACCTATTTTGCCGCGCAGGCCAGGCGGGAAGGTTTCGTGCAGATCGCCGATATTTTCATTGAGACGGCGGATCAGGAAAAGGAACATGCCAAACGCCTGTTCAAGCTGCTGGAAGGCGGCGAGGTCGAGGTCACCGCCGCTTTTCCGGCGGGGGTCATCGGTTCCACCGCCGACAACCTGAAAGAAGCCGCCGGTGGCGAGAACCACGAGCATACCGTCATGTATCCGGAATTCGCCGAGATCGCCCGTGAAGAAGGGTTTGCTGAGATCGCCGATATTTTCCAGGCGATTGCGGTGGCTGAAAAACAGCACGAAAAACGTTACCTGGCTCTGCTGGCGAATGTTGAAAACGACCGGGTCTTCAAGCGCGAAGAGACGACCGTCTGGCGTTGCCGCAACTGCGGTTACCTGCACGAGGGTTCCGGGGCCCCCGATGTCTGCCCGGCCTGTGCCCATGCCCGGGCGCATTTCGAACTGCTGGGGGAAAATTATTAGCTGTCCTTGGCCTGAATCAGTGAATTCATCATCGATTCAGGTCTGAGCCAGAACGGGAAAGCGGTGGCGGATCGGCAACGGTCCGCCACCGTCTTTTCGGCGGTTCCGTAAAGCGGCAATTCCCTGTTTCAGTTATTGTAGAAGAAGATCGGTTGCTGAAAGGAGACGGGTATGGGATTGCTGGTTGACGGAGTCTGGCGGGACCAATGGTACGACACCAGGTCGAACAAGGGAGCTTTCGTCCGCGCTGAGGCGCAGTTCCGCAACTGGGTGACCGCGGACGGCAGGGCCGGGCCGAGCGGCACGGGCGGGTTCCGGGCCGAGGCCGGGCGCTATCACCTCTACGTTTCCCTGGCCTGTCCCTGGGCCCACCGGACGCTGATTTTCCGCCGGCTCAAGGAGCTTCAGGACCTGGTCGGTCTTACCGTGGTTGACCCGCGGATGGGGGCCAACGGCTGGGAACTCGGTTCAGAGGTGAGTGCTTCAGGGCCGGTCGAGGGGATTCGCTACCTGTACGAACTCTACCTGCGTGCCGTTCCCGACTACAGCGGCCGGGTCACGGTGCCGGTTCTCTGGGACCGGCAGCGGCGGACCATCGTCAATAATGAATCGTCGGAAATCATCCGCATGTTCAACAGCGCCTTCGATGCGCTGACCGGCAACCGGGATGATTACTATCCGGTTGAACTGCGGGAGCAGATCGACGCGGTCAACCAGCGGGTCTACGCCGAGGTCAACAACGGTGTCTACCGGGTCGGCTTCGCCACCAGCCAACAGGCCTACGACGAGGCCTGTGAACGGTTGTTCGTCGCTCTCGACTGGTTGGAAGAGCGCCTCTCCGGACAACGCTATCTGCTCGGCGGCCGGATCACCGAGGCCGACTGGCGGTTGTTCACCACCCTGGTCCGCTTCGACGCCGTCTATGTCGGGCATTTCAAGGCCAACCTGCGGCGGATTGAGGATTACCCGAACCTCTCCGGCTACCTGCGCGATCTCTACCAGCAGCCGGGCATCGCCGCGACCGTCGATTTCGACCAGATCAAGACCCACTACTACGCCAGCCATCCGACCATCAATCCGACCGGGATCATCCCCAGGGGGCCGCTGCTCGACTACGCCCGGCCGCATGACCGGGCCCGGTTCGCCGAATCCGGGTTGTTGTCCTGACCCGGGACAGGACTCTTGAAGCCGGCGGCATCACGGTCGGCGACAAGGTTGAGAACAGCCCGCAGATTCAAGGTATCAGGCAGTAGCCGCAACCTGCGGCAGGGGACGGTTTCACGGCTGCAGGACCGTAAGTGGACAAGGTTGTTCCCGGTCAGGATTGCGGGGCGCGAGAGAAGAGCGTTTTCAGTTTCAGCAACAATCCCAGGTTGCCCCGGGTCGTGTATTGTCCACTTATCAGTGCCTGTTGGCCGTCAAGTTTGCCCTGAGCGATGGCCAGCCAGACCTCCCCGGGGGTCTTGACGGTCAGTTCCGCCCGGTCCGCCGGACCCTCCCGGAAGCTGCAGCAGCCATCGGCAATGCTCAGATGGGCGATGAAGTTTTCCGCGCCACTTACCTCGAACTGGATATTCGCCCTGAGGTCGCCCGCCATGTCCGGGTTGAAGACCCGCGGCATGCCCTCCAGCAACTCCCGACAGGTTGAGATGTTCATCCCCTCAGCCGCTTCGGGGGCTGATGTTGTTTCCGCCTGCCTGGTTTTTCCTGCCGCTCTTTCGGTCATCAGTTGGCGTATCCACTCTTCGCGCAGGCGGGTGTCAATCCGGGACTGCCGGTTGGTCTCCTGGCCGATATAGGCGTTGAAATCCCGGTAAAGACCGAGTTCCCGCCAGTGCTGGTGATCATGTTTCATGACCCCGTCCTGTTCGGTCCGCACCAGGTTGCTCATGAACTGGTAGAAACGCAGATCCTGATCCGTGGCGGGGTATCGACGGTTCTCCCGTACCGCGCGGGCCAGGTCTCCGGCCAGGTCGACAGCCCTTTGCCGAACCGCCTCTTCGCCGACGAACTCACCGGGGTTGGTTGCCATGGCGGTGAGGCTGCCGACGGAAAAGGCACCGAAGGAACGCAGAATCTCGGCCAGGTAAGCAGCGGTGTCCGATTCTCCAAGACCGGCTGAGACGCTGACTGCCAGGCCGGGCTTCCAGTTCGGACGGGGTTTATGGCCAAGAGCCAGATTGCGGTCGATAAAGGTTTTCATCTGCGCCGTCACCTGGTGAAAATAGACTGGAGAGGCCAGGATGACACCGGCGGCGGCGAGCAGTTTCCGGGTGGTTTTCCGGTGGTCGTCATCGATCCAGCATTGGCCTTTTTCCAGGCACCAGGCGCAGCCGTGGCAATATGTGAGCTCAATCTCAGAGAGGTTGATGACCTCCAGTTCAAGGCCCTGTTCCTTGAGGGTGGGGCGCAGCATCTCCAGCATTAAAGAGGTGTTGCCGATGCCGGCATGGGGTGAGCCGTTGATGGCGACGATGGTCTGTGAATTCGACATGGGAGCCTCCTCGTCTGAAGATGATGCCTTGACGGGCACCGGTGAGAATGGTCCGGCTGGTTTTGTGCCGGAGACTGAATGGCCGGTCGAAACCGGTTCGAGGCCAAGTTTACGCTGGTAATGGGCGGGGTAGCCGCGGGTGAAAGGCAGGCCGATGCCGAGTAGCAGGGTGGCAGGAAGAATGACTCGAAACAGCAGTTCCAGAGGGCCGGCCGACAGCGCCGGCCAGATCGAGGGAATGGCGGTTGAGATGGCACAGCTGAAAAAAATCCCGGCCCAGACTCCGGTCATGTGCAGATTGATGCGTTTGAAGACCGGATGCTCCCAGACTTCAGGGGGCGCCCGTCTCCTGGCGAAGTGGGTGGTGAAGGGTTCGCCGCCCCACAACAGCGGCGCGACGGCCATGACCATGAAAATAACGTAGAGGGAGGTTTCCGGCCAGTCGGCCAGCAGCCGTCCCAGGTCGTCCGGTCGGAGCCAGAAACCGGTGACGGCCAGTCCCAGATAACAGCAGATCGCCTTCTCAAGGGCCGAGGCACGTCTGGAACGCATGAGGACTGCCAGCGACCAAACTGCAGCCAGGAACAGTCCCAGACTGAGGGGGCGCATCAGCGACAGGGAAAAGTGGTTGACGCGTCCGAGGATGAAGAAAGAGGTCAGGGCCGCAGCCGGCATCAGTGCCGGGAGCTGCTTCATGACAAGAGACTTTCATCCTTGAGATTGCTGCTGGCGGCGACCCGGCGTTGGAACAGCCGGTCGATGACATAACTGCGGGTGGCACGGGCGGCCTGCACCAGCTGCAGGGTTGCTGCAGCATCTTCGTCCGCGGGCAGAGGCCCGGTGATTCTGTTGCGCAGGGCCATCTCCCGGTCCACTATCTGTTTGCCGAGGGTGGGATAAAAGTTGATCTCTTCGGGAGTGATTCCCCGGGCCAGTCCCCGGGCATAGAGAATCCCCATGGCCAGGTCCTGCTGGTCGAAGCCCTCTCTGCTGAGCGGCAGCAAGAGCCCTGCTTTTTCGAAAGCAGCCAGCTGTTCCGGGGTCAGGCCGCTCCTCTGGCAGAAGGCCTCCCGGCCCAGCAACGGGCCATCCTGATCGCCGAAAATGGCGTGGTGCAGTTCAATGAACGGTGTGATTTCCTGTCCCTGGTCCTTGAGTTCAAGGAGTTTCCCGATCTTCTGCAACGGCAGACGATGGCGGGTTTGCAGGGTCTTGATCTGGGCCAGGCGGGGCACGCATTCGGGGGCGTAATAGGCCATGTTCGGACTGGTTTTAACCGGTTGCGGCAGTAAGCCCTGGTCCAGGTAGTAAAGGATTGTGGATTTGGGCAGCCCGGTTTGGCGGACGAGTTCGCTCATTCGCAGGCCCGGTTGCCGGTCATGGGCGTTCTTTTTGGGTGTCGACATGGTGGTCCTTTGGGTTGGGCAGGCACTGTATGCGGCAAAGACGGTGTGTCAGCTTTCCATCAGTTTAGAGCGTCACTGTCAGAGTGTAAAGTGTAAAGTTGCGCTTGACACTTTTGTCGGGCGAAACGAGGTTTACAGATGACGCTCAGGGGGGCGCCTGTCAGTCCTGCAGGCCCAAGCTTGTCAGCCCCAGCGGCAGTGCCGTGGTCTGCTTCGCCTCGCGCAGCACGAAATTCGATTCGGCTGACTCGACGATCGGCAGATCCAGCAGTACGGAAGTGAGAAAATGTTCGTAATCCTTGATGGTCGGGACAATCACCTTGAGCTGGTAGTCGCGCCCACCGCTCAACAGCAGGCATTCCTGGACCTCGTTCCGCTCGTTGGCAAAGGATTCGAACCTCTTCTGTCCCGCCACCGATTTGTCCCGCAGGGTCACCGATGAAATCACCGTTACGCCGAGGTTGACCCGGGCGGCATCGAGCAGGGCGACCTGGCGGCGGATGATGCCGGCTTCGCGCAGCTGGCGGATGCGTCGCCAGCAGCTCGGAGCCGAGAGGTTGGCCCGGGCGGCGATTTCGGCGACCGGCAGAGTGGCGTCCTGCTGCAGGATTTCAAGGATGATGCGGTCCTGTCGATCGAGAGTCATGGTAAATCCGTTCGTTAAAATAATTATTTTTGAAAAATTGTATCAAAATAAGGGCACGTCGGCAAAATTTTGAAAAGAAATTAGCCGCTGTTCCGGATATCCTGACACCGAATTGAGTTTGTGAACTGAGGCTCGGCATGCTGCGCTGGGGTGGAACGACTTTTTTGCCCTTGGCGGCATGGGCCGGCTACGGTTCGAGAATGGAGTCAATCCCGGAAAGGTTTTTCATGATGCTTGCCGATGACCTGAATTCTTTCCCGACGGTCCCCCGACTTTCGGGGTCGGACCTGACCCGCCTGGAGCAGCTGCTCGCCAACCTTCGCGAGCGGACCGGAACCTTTCTCGGCTACCCGGTGGCCAAGGACTTCGACTGCAGCGCCCTGGCGCCCTTTCTGGATTTGCCGCTGAACAATCTCGGCGATCCCTTCGCGCCGAGTACCTACCAGGTTGATTCGCGTGAATTTGAACGGGAAGTGGTAGCTTTTGCCGCCCGGCTGCTGCGGGCCGAAGAGGACAGCTGGTGGGGGTACGTCGGCAATGGCGGCAGCGAAGGGAATCTCTACGGGCTCTATCTGGCGCGGGAACTGTTTCCGCAGGGGATGGTCTACTTCTCCCAGGGAACCCATTACAGCGTCAGCAAGAATCTCCATCTGCTCGGCATGCGGCATATCATGATCCGCTCTCAGGCCAGTGGTGAGATCGATTATGAGGATCTGCGCGAGACTTTGCGGGTGCATCGTGATGTGGTGCCGATCATGTTTGCCAATATCGGGACCACCATGACCGAGGGCAAGGATGATATCGGCAGGATCCGCCGGATTTTCCAGGAACTGGCCATCAGCCGGTTCTATATTCACAGCGACGCCGCACTCTGCGGTTTCATCGCTCCGTTTCTGAAACCGCGTCCCGCCTTCGATTTTGCCGATGGCGCCGACAGCATCTCGATCAGCGGCCACAAGTTCATCGGTTCGCCGATCCCCTGCGGCATCGTCCTGGCCCGCAAGCGTCATGTCGAACGGATTGCCCGCTCGATTGCCTATATCGGCAATCTCGATACCACCATCAGCGGTTCGCGCAACGGTCTGACCCCGCTGATCATGTGGCTGGCGATCAGGCAGTTGGGCGAAGAGGGTTTTCGGGCGCGGGTGGCGCGCAGCCTGGAGGTGGCGGACTATGCCTGTACCCGGTTGCAGCAGGCGGGCGTGGCGGCCTGGCGCAACCCGAATGCCATCACGGTGGTTTTCCCCACTCCGGCGGAAACGGTCTGCCGGCGCTGGCAGCTGGCCAGCGCCGACGGCGCCTCGCACCTGGTGGTCCTGCCCAATGTTTCGAAGGGGCAGATCGACTGTTTTGTCGCCGACCTGGCGGCGGGGGGCTGCCGATGAAACGGATCACGGTGATTGCCGGGGATCGCAAGGGACTGATCGCCGACCTGACCGAGCTGCTGGCGGCAGGCGGAGTCAACATCCTGACCATCAACGCCCAGTGCGCCGCGGGCAGCGCCTACCTGCGGCTACGGGCCGAACCCTACGACCGGGCCCTGGCCCTGCTGCGGGATGCCGGATACCAGGCGGTTTCCGACCAGGTGCTGGTGCTGCGGATTCCCGACCGGCCGGGCAACCTGGCGCGGGTGGCCCGCAGACTGGCCGAACAGGGAGTGGATATCCGCGGTCTGACCATGGTGCAGCGCGACGCCGGGTTCTGCGTCGTGGCGGTCGCCACCGATGACCGGGACACGGCCCGGCAGGTTCTTCGCGAGGATGTCCTGGACATCCCCTGAGGTATTGACGTCCTCACCGGTTCAGGGCAGAGTTGATGTGAAGGCGCAGAGATTGCAAAGGGGTGGGGTGAAAGTTTCTTTGCGCTCAGAGTCCCTCTGTGCTGTATTTGGTTGAGTGTCGATCCGGTGCGGATTGTCGTACCGGGGATTCTCCTGACCGGAAAGTGGACAACGGGAAAAGTGAAAGACTTCAAACCGCTTGCTCCCGGATGGATCCTGGTTGTTGCTCTGCTGCTGATCAGCGGGGTCTGGCTGGCCAGCCGCTGGGCCCGCAGCGTCGAACTTGACGCGCTGACCGCGACCGGCGAGGAGCGGCTGACTCTCTATGCCGGCACCCTGCGCGGGGCGCTGGATCGTTATGCCTATCTTCCCTATGTCCTGGCCCGCAATGCCCAGGTGCAGCAGATGCTGATGCAGGGGAGCAGTTCGCCCCAGGTGAACCGTTACCTGGAGGAACTGAACCGGGAGGCCGGTTGCGAATCGCTGTACGTCATGAACATCCTGGGTGATACCCTGGCGTCGAGCAACTGGCGCGAGTCATCCAGTTTCATCGGTCGCAATTATGCTTTTCGCCCCTATTTCACCGAGGCGATGCAGGGGCGACAGGGACGTTTTTTCGCCATCGGGGTGACCACCGGTCAGCCGGGTTTTTTCATGTCTCACCCGGTGCGTCGTGACGGGCGGTTTCTCGGCGTGGCGGTGGTCAAAGTCGATCTCGACCCTCTGCAGGACGACTGGCGCGAAGGGGGGGAGACGGTTCTGGTCAGTGATGCCAACGGGGTGCTGTTTCTTTCCAGCCGCAGTGACTGGAAATACACCACCCTGGCGCCGCTCTCCGCTGAACAGCGGCAGCGAATCCGGGCGGGACGTCAATACGGCAACCAGCCTCTACGGTTGAGCCCGCTGCAGACGATCGAGGTTCTCGGCGAGAACCTGCGCATTGTCCGCGCCGACGGTGAACGTTATCTGCTGGTTTCCCGGCCGTTGCCGGGGTTTGACTGGACATTGATGCATCTTGCTTCTCTGGCCCCGGTGCGGGAGCGGAGCCAGGCGGTGGCGACCATCGGCACGGTGCTGGTGCTGCTGCTGTTTGCCTGCGGCATGTACATGCGGGAACGGCGCCAGAAGCAGCTCTCCCGGCGCAAGGCCGGTGAGGCCGAGGCGATCAAGGCGATCAACCTGCGCCTGCAGGAGGAGATCGAGGAGCGCCGGCGGACCGAGCGGGCCCTGCGCGACGCCCAGGCGGAACTGGTGCAGAGCAGCAAGCTGGCGGCGCTCGGTCAGATGTCGGCCGGCATTGTTCACGAACTGAACCAGCCGATCGCCGCCATGCGCACCTACGCCGCCAGCGGCCGGCTGCTGCTCGACCGTCACGAGGAGGAACAGCTGCGGGAAACGTTCGCCGCCATCACCCGGATCACCGAACACATGGCTTCGGTCACCGCGCAGTTGAAGATTTTCGCCCACAAGGCGCCGCTGCAACGCGAGCGGGTGGCGATCCAGGCCTGTCTTGACGAGGCACTGGCACTGACTGCGCCTCTGTTCAGCGAGGCCGGGGTTGAGCTGGTTCGGGAGTTGCCGGATCAGGAGGTGATCATTTCCGGCGGCAGCGGCCGGCTCAGGCAGGTGCTGGTCAACCTGATCCGCAACGGTATCGACGCGATGCGCGACAGTGAACCGAAGGCGTTGCGGATCCGAGTGACCGTCGAAGGACAGGAGGTCGAGATCGAGGTGCGGGACAGTGGGACGGGGATTGCCGAGCAGGATCTGGACGAGTTGTTCAATCCTTTCTTTACCACCAAGGAAGTCGGCAAGGGGCTGGGGCTCGGTTTGTCGATCTCCTACCGGATCGTCACCGACCTGGGGGGAACCATTCGGGCGATGAACAATCCGGACCGGGGAGCCCGGTTTATTGTGCGACTGCCGCTGTTGAACGGGCAGTCTGGCGGGGAGAAACGATGACGAAGAACAACTGCAGGGTCTATCTGGTCGACGACGACGCGGAGATGCGTGCCTCGACCACCCAGTGGCTGGAGTTGGCGGGGCACGAGGTCCGGGTCTTTGTCGATGCGCCGAGCGCCCTGGCGGAGATCGATGCCGATCTGGACGGGGTGGTGGTGACCGACGTGCGGATGCCGAAGATGGACGGCATGAGCTTTCTCGCCCGGCTGACAGCTCTCGATGCTGATCTGCCGGTGATTCTGGTGACGGCCCACGGTGATGTGCAGATGGCGGTCGAGGCGATGCGTCGGGGTGCCTACGATTTCATCGAAAAACCCTTTGAGCCGGAGCGGCTGCTCGATATTCTGCAGCGGGCCGGAGAGAAGCGCCGGCTGGTTCTCGAAAATCGGGAATTGCGCCGCCGTCTGGACGGCCCGGGGAACCTGGAGCAGCGCCTGATTGGCAACTGTCCGGGAATTCGCCGGCTGCGCGAGGAGATCCTCGATATCGCCGCGACCGACGCTCCGGTCCTGATTCAGGGTGAAACGGGAACCGGCAAGGAGGTGGTCGCCCGCTGCCTGCACGAATACAGCACCCGCAAGCAGGGCCGCTACGTTGCCGTCAACTGTGGCGCGGTGCCGGAAAGCATGTACGAGAGCGAGCTGTTCGGCTACGAGAAGGGCGCCTTCACCGGCGCCGACAAGCGCCGCATCGGTCGTTTCGAGTACGCCCACGGCGGCACCCTGTTCCTCGACGAGATCGGCACCATGCCGTTGCCGCTGCAGGTCAAGGTGCTGCGTGCCCTGCAGGAGCGGGAGGTGGTGCGGATCGGCGGCAACGAGCCGCAGGCGGTTGATCTGCGGCTGATCAGCGCCACCAACGCCGATCTGCAGGCCGAATGCGCCGCCGGGCGGTTCCGCAGGGATCTCTATTATCGCATCAACGTCGTCGAGTTGCGGGTGCCGCCGCTACGCGAGCGGGGCGGCGACATCCTGCTGCTGTTCGACTACTTCTGCGCCCGGGCGGCCGAGACCTACCGCCGTCCGGCGCCGCCGCTGCAGCCGGCTGCCGCCGGACGGCTGATGGCCCATGACTGGCCGGGTAACGTACGCGAACTGAAGAATATTGCCGAGCGGTATGTCCTTTCCTCCCTTTCCGGGGAGCAGCGCCTGGCCGCAGTCCTCGGGGGGGCGCGGCAGGTCGCGTCGGAGACGCCCCGGGCGGGTCTGCAGGAGCTGCTGCGACAGTATGAACGGCAACTGCTGGAGCAGTCGCTGGCCCGTCACAGGGGAGATATCCAGGCGGTGCTGGACGAACTCGGCCTGCCGCGCCGGACCCTGAACGAAAAGATGTCCCGCCATCAGCTCGACCGTCGGAACTTTCTCATGGACGGAGAGTCTTCATAGAGAGCGAATACAATAGGTTTTTTGCCCGGAAGTGATCTGAGTAAGCCTCCCCGTCCCCCCGTCAGCAAGTTTTTGCCGACGGGGGGATTTTTATCAGCAAAATCTTGCTGATAATTGTCCCTTTTTTTGTCTGAAAACGGGTTTTCCCCCTCCGTTTCCCTTTGGCACAGCCCTTGCCTTGTTAAAATGGCAATCACCTGAATCAGTGAGCCCCTTGTCGGCGGATAGCACAAGCCATTGTCCTGCCTGAGCTTTCTAAAAATCACCAGCGAACCTATGGGTGCGCTTCAGATTTTTGGAAATCCCATTCAGACCAAGCACTTGTACTCTCCATCCAACAGGACTCACGGACTCAGGAGGCAGTCAACGGGATCGTGATCCCTTTACCCATCAGAGGAGGAGAGAACAAATGAAGATCATGACGCGAATCAGACAGGTCGCCCTGACTCTTGCCGCGCTGGCACTGGTGATCGGCACGGTTTCTCCGGCGGCCGCCAAGCTGAAGGAGCGCAGCTACCTGCTGGCGACCGCCTCGACCGGCGGCACCTATTATCCGGTCGGTGTCGCCCTGTCGACCCTGGTCAAGGTCAAGCTGCAGCCGAAACAGAAGATCGGCATGTCGGCCATCAACTCGGCCGGTTCCGGCGAGAACGTCAAGCTGCTGCGCGACAACGAGGTGCAGTTCGCCATCCTGCAGGGGCTGTATGGTGCGTACGCCTGGAACGGCACCGGTCCCATTGCCAAAGCCGGTCCGCAGAAGGAGCTGCGGGCGGTCACCATGCTCTGGCAGAATGTCGAGCATTTCACCGTGCTGAAGAAGTTCGCCAAGACCGGCACCGTTGCCGATCTGGTGGCCATGAAGGGACAGGCGATGGCGCTGGGCAAGAAGAATTCCGGCACCCTCGGCTCCAATACCATGCTGCTCGGCAACCTGGGAATCGATGTCAAAAAAGACTACAAACTGGTCTATGTCGGCTATGGTCCTTCGGCCGACGCCTTGCAGAACGGTCAGGTGGCCGGCATGGGAACTCCTGCCGGAGCGCCGGTCAGCGCGGTGACCAAGGCGATGGCGGCCATGGGGGACAAGATCACCGTCCTCGATTTTACCGATCAGCAGCTGAAACAGGCTGACGGCGGCATGAACCTCTGGACCCGTTACGTCATTCCGGCCGGAACCTATCCGGGGCAGACCAAGTCGATCAACACCATTGCCCAGCCGAATTTCCTCGCCACCCGGGCCGACGTGGATGAGGACGCCGTCTACCAGATCACCAGGACCATCTACGAGAACCTTCCGTTTCTGAACGCCATCCACGGCGCCACCAAGGCGATGGCGGTTGAAAAGGCGATTGCCGGTCTGCCGATGCCCCTGCATCCCGGTGCCGCCAAATACTATCGGGAAGTCGGCATCAAGATTCCCGCGCGGCTGATCGCCAAATAGTCCGAAAGCAACCTGAACACCTGACGACGGCCGCCCGTCCGGGCGGCCGTCCCTGGCTGGAGTTGAAGACCATGACCACCTCCGAACCCGAAGTTCATCCCCTGCACGCCGGCCTGCTGCTGGTGCTGGGGGTGGCTGTTTCCCTGCTGCATATCTGGTTCAATGTCTTTTCGGTGCTGCCGACCCTGTGGCAGAATGCGCTGCATTTTGCCGGCTTCGCCCTGATCGCGGCGGTGGTTTATCCGTTACGCAAAGGGGGGGCGGTCGGCTGGCGGGTCCTCGATGCCCTGCTCGGCCTGGCCGCGGCGGGCTCGGCGATCTTTCTGATCGCCCGCGAGGACGCGATCTACGACCGGGGCGTGAGCCTGTTGCCGTCGGAGTGGGTCGCCGGAATCGTGCTGATCCTCTGCGCCCTCGAATTCACCCGCCGGGTGGCCGGGTGGTTCATTCCGGTGCTGATCATCATCGCCCTGACCTATGTCGGCTGGTGGGGCGGGTTGATCGGCGGGGTCTTCAAGTTCGCCGGGCTCAGCCCGGAAACCATTCTCTTTCGCAGTATCTATGGTGATGACGCCCTGTTCGGCACCATCGCCCGGATCTCGTCAACCTACGTCTTCATGTTTATCCTGTTCGGTGCTTTTCTGCTCCGTTCAGGGGCCGGGGAGTTTGTCATCGACCTGGCGCGGTCGGTGGCCGGCCGCTTTGTCGGCGGGCCCGGACTGGTGGCGGTGATGGCTTCGGGGCTGATGGGCACCATTTCCGGTTCGGCGGTGGCCAATACCGCTTCGACCGGGGTGATCACCATTCCGCTGATGAAGCGTGCCGGCTTCCCCGCAAAATTCGCCGCCGGTGTCGAGGCGGCGGCTTCGACCGGGGGACAGCTGATGCCGCCGATCATGGGAGCGGGGGCTTTCGTCATGGCGACCTATACCCAGATCTCCTACAATACCATCGTCCTGGTCAGCATCCTGCCGGCGATCCTCTACTTCGCCACCGTGGCCTTCTTTGTCCGCATCGAGGCCAAGCGCAACTTCGTCACCGCCATCGATGATGAAAAGGTTTCGGCGCTGGAGATTCTCAAGAAGGGCGGCGTGGTCTTCCTGTTGCCGATCGGCGTGCTGATCGGTCTGCTGATCTATGGCTTCACCCCCACCTACGCCGCCGGAATCAGCATCATCTCGGTGGTGGTCGCCTCCTGGTTCAGCACCAACCGCATGGGGCCGCGGGCGATTGTCGAGGCCCTGGCCCTGGGGGCACGGAACATGGTGATGACAGCGATCCTGCTGTGCAGCGTTGGCCTGATCGTCAATGTCATCGCCACCGCCGGGATCGGCAATACCTTTTCGTTGATGATTACCGAATGGGCTGGGCACAGCCTGGTGATCGCCATCGGTCTGATCGCCCTGGCCTCCCTGGTGCTGGGGATGGGGTTGCCGGTGACCGCCGCCTATATCGTTCTCGGTACCCTGTCGGCGCCGGCGCTGCACGGTCTGATCGCCGACGGCATGCTGGTCGACGCTTTGGCCAACGGCCAGATCCCGGAGGCGGCCCGGGCCCTGTTCATGGTCGCCACCCCCGAACACCTGGCCGAAATCGGCAATCCGATGACTCATGCCGCGGCCCGGGCAATCGTCGATGCGGTACCGATCGACATGGCGAGCATGGTGCGTGAAGCGGTGCTGAGCAAGGATGTGCTGACCTTCGCCCTGCTCTCGGCCCACCTGATCATCTTCTGGCTGAGTCAGGATTCCAACGTCACCCCGCCGGTTGCCCTGGCTGCCTTCACCGGGGCGGCGATCGCCGGAACCAAGCCAATGGCCACCGGCCTGCAGTCATGGAAGATCGCCAAGGGGCTTTACGTGGTACCGCTGCTGTTCGCTTACACGCCCTTTATCGGCGGTTCCTGGGGGCAGGATTTTCTGATCTTTTTCTTCGCCCTGTTCGGTCTCTACGCCTTTACCGCCGCGCTGCAGGGGCACATGGAGGCCCGCCTCAACCCCCTGTTGCGGCTGGTCGCCCTCGGCCTCGCTGCCGGCCTGTTGTGGCCGCTCCCCTGGTGGTGGCATGGTGTCGCCCTGGTCGGCCTGGTGATCTTTTTCTCTTTCAATCTCAGGCAGTCAAGGCGGGATCCCGGTTCCGCGGAAAATCCCCGGATTCTGCCGGCGGAACTGAAAACCTGAGATTGGCTTTACTTGATATGACAGTCCTTGCAGAGCGCGCTGTTGGCGTTGCTCATGACCAGGAAGGGGACATTGGCCGGATCGTGGACCTCGTGGCAGGAACTGCACCACATGGCATCTCCGGTTGACCCGAAGTGAACCCTGGCGATGACAGGATCCTTGATGCCCTTGTCAAGGGTCGCGTCAAAGCGGAAACCGACCGGATGGTCGTTGGAGAGGTCGGTCCCGAGATCGGCTTTTGTTCCCTGCAGGGGTTTCAGGTAGCTGTATTCGGTCTGGTCCGCCAGGCTGCCGTCGTGACAGCTGAGACAGAGCGGCGCGTCGGAGGGCATGGTGTTGATGTAGCTCAGGTCGATGGTGTGATCGAGGGTATTGCTGGAATAGACCTGGGTGACATAGCGCGGGATTCTGCCGAAACCATTGGCGCCGGGCAGCCAGTTGTGGGCGCCGCCGTGGCAGGCCCGGCAGATATCGGTCAGTCCCGGAATCACACCGGTGAGATCATGCTTGGACCCGGCGATGTTGAGAGCCCCGGCCGGATTTGAAAGACCCAGCAGCAGGATTGCGATAAGGATTGTGAAAACTGGTCCACTGCCGTGAAAGACCGGCTTTCCCGTCGTCATGATTCCCCCTCCTTTTTTTGAATGCCGCCGTGATTTCACGGCATGGTTTATGGGTAAAATGGCCGGTCGGCTCTGCCGCGCCGCAAGACGTCCTCTCTGCTTTTTGGGTTGTGGATCAGCGGGTTACGCATTATTTCCGCCATGGCGGATAAAAAAACGAACATTGGTCTTTGCAAATCTTATTCCCTGGATGCCTGCCTTGGGTGTCTGCCGTAGGCTGCCAGTCGTCGTCGGGTTGCTTCATCGAAAGGATGGACGGCCAGGTAGGACGGTGTCAGTTGCTGCCAGTGGCTTAACCGCCGCATCAGAATATCAGCGATCCAGAGCGAACCGTTAGAAGTGACGCTCACGCCGGAAGGAGCGACAAACGCCATGGGGTGAGCGCTCATGTGTCCCGCGCCGATCACCATCTCCGGTTTTTCCTCGCGGCTGTAAGCCACCAGGGCGCCGACCCGTTGATCGGTGATCCAGAGGGTTCCGTCGCTGCCGATCGTAATCCCCTTGGGAGAATTGAAGTAATAGGCTTCCCAGCCGGTAAAGGGAATAGTTCGTCGGAACCCGCCATCGGGGCCGAACACCGAGAGCCTGGAATTGAGCATGTCGGCGACCAGCAGTTCCCCCTTGTTGTTCACTGCCAGGCCCTGCGGAGCCGCAAGTTCGCCTGGCCCGGTGCCGGGGGTGCCGATGGTTCGCAGGTATTCTCCTCCACAGGTGAAAACCAGGACCTGGTGGTTGCGGGTATCGCTGGCGTAGAGCAGCTTGCGATGCCTGGCAATCGCCAGGAAGGACGGGTTGCCGCTGAAGATATCTTCACCGATGCGGCGCTCGATTTCCCCGGCGGGATTCAGAACGGTAATCCTTTTTTCTGTCCCTTCAGCGACGTAAAGACGGCCGTCGGAGTCCTCGGCAATGCCGAGCGGAAGATGCAGGCGTTTTCCGTTGGCTGGCAAGGATGTGACTTTCCCTCTGCGGGTCAGAACCCAGAGCAGGCCGGCTCTTGAATCGCTGACAACCAGCCGTCCCCGGCGGTCGGTCAGCAGGTCGAAAGGGGTCTGGAAGAGAGGCTCCTGTCTGCCGAGCAGGGCTTTGCTCAGCGAGTCAGGCTGCAGTTGCAGATCTTCCGGGCGGTAGATGGTCTGCAGATATTCGACACGCGCCTGTTCGGGAGGGACGGGCCAGATGTAGCGGGGTTTGTTTTTCGGTGGAGAGCATCCTGTCAGGACCGACAGCAGCAGAAAAACGATGAGGCTGGCAATGATCGCGGGCAGACATGTTTCGCGGCAGTTGCCATGGTCGGCAATCGTTCCCATTTCCCCCCCCCGGAAGTCATGAAACAGGTTGAATGAACCCATTGATTCAGATGAACGGAGAACAGGGTAGCTTTTTCATCCCTCTCCGTCCAGTCTGAATTTCCCTCCCTCGGGGGCGCATTCGATTGCCGTTGCCGGTTTCCGGCGGGTTGCCATCAAATTCCCGCCGGAAAAAATCCTTGACAGAAAAACCCTGTTTGATAACCTGCCTAACAAACGTTAGGTTTGTCAGGAGAGTCTGAGTCTATGTCTGAAGCCTTGTCCCGGCGGGAAGTCATCCTTCAGGAAGCGGCCCGTCTTTTTCGTGAAAAAGGCTATCTGGCCGCCAATCTGCGGGAGCTCGCGTCCCGGGCCGGTATCCAGGGGGGAAGCATCTATCACCATTTCTCCTCGAAGCAGGAGATCCTTTTCCAGGTGATGGATGACACGATGAGCGACATGATCACCCAGTTGACGGCGTGTCTCGAAGGTGCGGAGACGCCGTCGCAGCGGCTGCGGCGGATGATGCGTTTTCATATCGAGTACGTGGTTGCCGGATCCGACCGCACCTACATCACCGATGATGAGCTGCGCAACCTGGAGCCTGCGAACTACCGTGAAGTTGTCGCCAAGCGGGATCGTTACCAGCGCATTATCGAGGATATCCTGGCCGCCGGGCGGGAGCGGGAAGGCTGGCGTGTCACCGATACCAAGCTCATCACCCGGGCGGTGATCAAGATATGCGCCGGGGTCGCGACCTGGTTCCGGACGGAAGGGGAGTTGACCCTCGACGGGATTGCCGAGGTCTATGCCGACCTGGTGTGCAACGGTCTGCTGCCGCGCTGATCGCGTCGGCGAGTGTAAACGGAAGTGATAAGCTGTCACGGAACAGAACAGTCCGGCGAAAACGGTAACAACTGCTCAAGTTTCCGGAATTAAACAAGAAATAAAGGTTTGTCCGCGGCCGCAAGGGGGCGGCGGTGGTTGGTATCTTCCTTGCTGCTTTCCCTTGCACTGCAGCAGGCGTAACACCTGAACCAGTGAGTCCCTTGTTGGTGGACAGCACACGTCATTGACCTGTCTAAGCTTCCCAAAAATCACCAGCGAACCTGTGGGTGCGCTTCAGATTTTTGGGAATCCCAACCGGGCCAGGTACGTGCACTCTCCATCCAACAGGAACTCACGGATTCAGGTAACAGGATGGAACAGATGGAACTGACTCGCGAAATTTACTGGAATGTCGGCCACTCGGTGATGATCCCGATGTATCTGCTGGTGGCGGCCGCTATCGGCGTGCTGGTATGGGGGCTTCGCAAGCGTCTGGCAATCTACCGCCAGGGACAATCCCTGGATCGAACCGACCAACGCGGCGAGCGTCTCAAGGGCGTATTGCGCGATGTCCTGTTGCAGGCTCGGGTGTTGCGCGTCAAGGGGGCGGGCACCGCTCATGGTCTGTTTTTCTTCGGCTTCGTGCTGCTGACCATCGGCACCACCCTGGTCTTTCTGCAGGCCGACATTCTGCATCCGCTGTTCGGCATCCGTTTTCTCAAGGGCAGCTTCTACCTGCTCTTCTCCATCGTTCTCGATCTTGCCGGACTGGTTGGCATCATCATGCTGCTCGGCCTCGCCGTACGCCGCTATGTCGTCCGCCCGAAGGATCTGCCGACCGTCTCCGACAATGCCCTGATGCTGGTTCTGCTGCTGCTGATCCTGGTGACCGGCTTCCTGCTGGAAGGGACGCGCATGGCCGCCACCGAGCTCGGCACCAGTCTCTCCTGGTGGTCGCCGGTCGGACTGTTCTGCGCCCAGTTCTTTGCCGGCATGGGTGAGGCGGCCCAGCGTTCGCTGCATCTTGGATTGTGGTGGTTTCACTTCGCCCTGGTGCTCGGTTTTTTCTGTGCCATCCCCTTCACCCGTTTTCGTCACCTGCTGCTGACTCCGGCCAACGTCTTCTTCCGCGATCTCGGTCCTCGGGGAAATCTGTCGACCCTCGATCTTGAAGACGAAGAAGCCGAGAGTTTCGGCGTCGCCACCGTCGCCGATCTCACCTGGAAAGATATCTTCGACGGCGACGCCTGTACGTATTGCAAGCGCTGCCAGGACCGCTGCCCGGCTTGGAACACCGACAAGCCCCTGTCGCCGATGAAGGTGGTCAACCAGATCAATGAAGTCAGCGTCGCCGGCCTGCAGAGCGACCCCGAGGCCAACCTGGTCGAAACCGTGACCAATGACGTGCTCTGGAGCTGCACCACCTGTCGTGCCTGCCAGGAGATCTGCCCGGCGACTATCGAGCATGTGACCAAGATCGTCGGCATGCGCCGCAACCTGGTGTTGATGGAGGGAGAGTTTCCCGGCGAAGAGGTGCAGAAGGCCGTGGAGCAGACCGAAGTCAACGGCAATCCCCTTGGAATGGCGCCGGCGGCCCGGGCGGATTGGGCCGAAGGGTTGGAAATTGCTGACTTCAGCAAGGGAGAAAAGGCCGATATTCTCTACTTTGTCGGCTGCTACGCTTCCTTTGACAAGCGCAACCAGAAGATCGCCAGGAGCTTTATCCAGTTGCTGTCCGCCGCCGGTATCAAGGTCGGTATTCTCGGCAAGGAAGAAAAATGTTGTGGCGAACCGGTGCGCAAGCTCGGCAACGAATACCTCTACCAGATGCTGGCGGTCGAGAATATCGAACAGCTGCAGGCGACCGGCGCCGGTCGAATCGTCACCGCCTGTCCGCACTGCTTCAACACCCTGGCCAAGGACTACCGTGATCTCGGTCTCGAACTGCCCGTCGAACATGCCAATACCTTGCTGGCCAAACTGCTGGATGAAGGTAAACTCAAGCTCAAGGCGGAAAGTCTCGACTGCACCTACCACGACTCCTGCTACCTCGGCCGCTACAATGACCTCTACGATGCCCCGCGCCGCCTGCTGGCGGCCGCCGGAGCGAAGCTGACTGAGATGGAAAAGAACCGTACCGAGAGCTTCTGCTGCGGTGCCGGCGGCGGACGGATTCTCGCTGAAGAGAAACTCGGCGAACGTATCAACCAGAAACGCGCCCGGATGGCCGCCGAAACCGGCACCGGGACGCTGGTCTCCAGCTGTCCGTTCTGCATGACCATGTTTGAAGACGGCATCAAGGGTGCCGAACTGGATGAAACCCTGCAGCCGAAGGATCTGCTGGAGTTGCTGGCGGAACGGATCGAGAGCTGAACCCAGAAACAGGCCACCAAGACACCAAGAACACCAAGAAACAGAAAACCGGAAAAGATTCTCTTGGTGATCTTGGTGCCTTGAGCAAGCGCAGCGCGCGGGTGGCGAAAAAAAGATCTTAACAACCCGGAGGAAAGAAGATGAACATTCTCGTCTGCATCAAGCAAGTCCCCGACATGGAGTCGCGTTTCAAGGTCGCGGCGAACGGTACCTGGTACGAAGAAA
>NZ_NAAD01000021.1 GCF_002093115.1 Geothermobacter hydrogeniphilus
ATGCAAGGCGCGCGAAGACTGAAACCGCAGGTGTAGCGGCAGCTACATCGAGGATTAAAGGCTGAGGGCAACGCCGCAGACGGGTGCGTATCGGCCGCCCTCGCAGCATGAGGTGTAGCGGCAGCTACTCCGCAGCGACTGAAGGCGCGAGCAACGTAGCAGATGTGCGGATATCGGCCGCCCTAGTAGTGAGTTTCTTCGTATTCGGGCACCAGCTCAAACCACTCCGGACTCCGCCGTGCCTGCTCCAGGGCCACCTCGGCCTGGGCGATGAGCCGTTGCCGATCCTTCGGGTAACTGCCCGCCAGGTTGAGGCTGTTGGAGACGTGGTTGGAGCGCAGGATGGTGCGTTGCGGGTTGAGGCGGCGGACAATGGCCAGCGCCTCTTCGAGAACCTGGCCGTTGCTAAGCTGGTTGATGCGCTCGAAATGGATGTCGTTGTGGCGGCGAAACATGGTCAGCAGGGAAAAATACTCCGGCGACAGGGCATTGATCCAGTCGGCGGTGGCGGCGGCATGTTCCGCCGAGCGCTCGGTCCCGGCCAGGCCGAGAATGGCGGTCACCGACAGCTTCATCCCGGCCTGCTGCGCCAGGCGGCAGAGTTCCAGCATCCGCGCGGCGGTGAATTTCTTGTTGATCAGCTCCAGGGTCGCGTCATCTCCACTTTCCAGCCCGAAATAGAGGATGCGCAGCTTCTTCGCGCGCAACTGCCGCAACTGGTCCACCGTCTTGGTGGTGAGGCTGTTGGGAGAGGCGTAGCAGGCGACCCGGGTCAGGGCGGGAAAATGTTCGGCCAGGGCGTCGAGAATCTGCAGCAGTCCGTCCTGCGGATAGACCAGGGCATCGCCGTCGGCGAGAAAGACCCGCTGGATCTGCGCCCGATGCGGCAGCGGGATGCTCCGCATCTCGGCCACCAGGTCTTCTACCGGACGGCAGTGAAAACGTTTCATCTTGTACATGCCGCAGAAGGTGCAGCCGTTCTGACTGCAGCCAATGGTGGCCTGCAGGATCAGCGAGCGGGCCTCCGACGGCGGTCTGAACACCGGTTCAACATAATCGAAATACCAGAGCATATTCTTTTCCCCTGCTGGTCATGCGTCTTTCCATCCTGACTCCTGGAGTCCAACAAAAGCCCCGTGTTAATCGGCCAGGCACCGGATCAACCGTTTCTCGGTAATAATCCAATCGACCGGGCAGTCATGGAGTTCAGGATACACATGTTCTTTAATCTGCAATTCAAAAGCCAGGCCGACCAGGGTTGCCTCCGGTTTCAGCCCCGGCAAAAAGCGGTCATAAAAACCACCGCCATATCCTAACCGATTCCCGGCAAGATCAAAAGCCACGCCGGGCACCGCGACGAAATCAATTTCCCGTGGCGAAACGGGACAAACCTTTTCTGCGGCCGGCTCGAGAATCCCGAAAGCCCCGGGATGCAGGTCCTGAGGATAGCGTTCAATTCGGGAGGGGACCATTTTACGCCCGACAACATCGGTGACCGGCACAACCACCCTTTTGCCAAAGTCCAGAGCCTGCCGAATCACATCTCCGGTAGCGACCTCATTACGGAAACTGATAAAAAACTTTACCGTCTCCGCCCGACAGAATTCGGGCATCTGCAACAGGCGTTCACAGACCGCCCTGCTGCGGGCGGCGACCTCGTGCGAATTCAACTCCATGCGCTCCCGCAGAACATTCTTGCGCAATTGCTTTTTCATAGAACCCATTCTGGAAACTATCCCGAATCCGTCTTCCATTCAACCCTGACCTGCGGCCCCAACTCTTCAGGTTTTTCGCCAGACGGTACGGATGGATTGAGGTCAGCCGGGATAGATGCGCGGAACGCGTGCAGTGAGTGTTGATACGATTTCATAATTGATGGTGTCAAGCAACGCTGCCAGTTCACCGACCGGAAGTTCCGCCGCCCCCTGACGACCGAAAACAACCACCTCATCTCCACACCTGACGCCGGGAACCGCACCGACATCAAGTACCGACTGATCCATACAGATCCGCCCGACCACCGGGACCCTGACGCCCTTTACCAGCATATTGACACGGGAGGAGAGCAGGCGGTTGAGACCGTCAGCATAACCGACACTGACGGTGGCAAGACGCGTGGATTGCATGGTTCGGTAACTTGAACCGTAGCTGACCGGAAAACCGGCCGGGACTTCCTTGATCTGGGAGATCCGTGTCTTGAACTGCATGGCGGGACGTAAATCGATGTCGGGCCGCCCCCGATCACTGGTGGGGGAGAGTCCGTAAAGCATGATTCCTGCCCGAACCAGATCGAGATGGGCATCAGGCAGGTCGAGGATGGCGGCACTGTTGGCGGCATGCCGCAGCGGAAAATGCAGACCATCTCGGGAAAGCATTTCCAGTAATTCCATAAACAACCGGAACTGCCAGTGGGCAAAAGTCTTGTCGCTGGCATCCGCGGAGGCGAAGTGGGTGTAGATACCCTCGAGTTCCAGGCCGGGCATCGCCGCCACGGCAAGGATCTCCCGCTGTATCCGGCGCTCCGGCCTGTCATCGAGAGCCAATGGGTCCCGATTAAAACCAAGCCTGCCCATGCCGGTGTCGACCTTGAGGTGTACCGACAGGGCACGACCCGCCTGCAGGGCGGCCGCAGAGAGAGTTTCAGCCATTGTCCGGGAAAAGATGGTGAAGGTCAGATCGTAGCCGATAAGGCGCTGGAGTTGGCCAGCGGGGACGCCACCAAACACCAGAATCGGAGCATCGATACCGGCCTCTCGCAGCGACAGCGCCTCATCCCCCCTGGCGACCGCCAGCCGGGTCGCCCCATGCTCGAGAGCCGTACGTGCCACTTGCAGCGCACCATGACCATAGCCGTCAGCCTTGACCACGGCCATGATTTCGGTTTGTGGGGCGACCAGGCGCCGGATTTCGCCGAGATTGTGGGCAATAGCCTGCAGATCGATTTCAGCCCAGACGGAATGTGCTTCCATGGCGCGGATCCTCTCAGACAGGAGCAGCCCGGAGCGGGAGAGAGGGTCCGCTCCGGGCTGCATGCAGCCACCTTGCGGGGAGGACCGCAGGGAGACAAAAGATGTTGTTGCCAAAGGATTACAGGTCGCCGTCAACCCTGACCCGCTCTGGCTCCCCTTCGCCACTGAAGTAGTTGCGAGTCTCCTTGATGATAACCGGCGAGAGCATAATCAGCGCTATCAGGTTGGGGAAGGCCATCAGGCCGTTGAAACAATCGGACAGGGCCCAGACCAGGTCCAGTTTGAGAAAGGCACCGACCGCGACAAATACCACCCAGAGAACGCGGTAGGGCTTGATCGCCATCTCGCCAAAGAGATACTCAATCGCCTTCTCACCATAGTAGGACCAGCCGATGATTGTTGAGTAGGCAAACAGGATCAGACCGATCGTGACCACCAGGCCGCCAAAACTGCCGAGGGCGGTATTGGAGTAAGCCGCGCTGGTCAACTCTGCACCGTTTTTACCACTGTCCCAGACCCCGGAGATGAGAATCACCAGGCCGGTCATGGTGCAGACAACCAGGGTATCGATGAATGTCTGGGTCATGGAAACCAACGCCTGGGTGACCGGATGCTTGGTCTTGGCGGCGGCAGCGGCAATCGGGGCACTGCCGAGACCGGACTCGTTGGAGAAGATGCCACGGGCGACCCCCATGCGGATGGCCAGCATGACGCCGGCGCCGGCAAATCCGCCGGAGGCGGCAGTCGCGGAGAAAGCCTTTTCGAATACCAGCGCCAGGGCGCCGGGAATCAGATCCATGTGCAGAATCAGGATGGCGATGGAACCGAGCATGTAGAAAACGATCATCAGCGGCACCAGTACGCCGGTGACCCGGCCGATACTTTTGATACCACCGATAAGCACGGCACCGGTGGCGATGGCGAGAATGATGCCGGTAATCGGACCCGGGATATGAAAGGTCGCTTCCACCGAGGCGGCGACCGAATTCGACTGAACCATGTTGCCGATGCCGAAGGCGGCAACCGCTGCGAACAGAGCGAAGGCACTGGCCAGCCATTTCCAACCAAGGCCATGCTCGATGTAATACATGGGGCCCCCGCACATGTTGCCCAACTCATCCTTGACCCGGTATTTGACCGCCAGTACCGCCTCGGCGTACTTGGTGGCCATGCCGACCAGTCCGGTCACCCACATCCAGAACAAAGCCCCGGGACCACCGATGGCGATGGCGGTGGCGACCCCGGCGATGTTGCCGGTTCCGACCGTTGCCGAGAGGGCGGTCATCAGTGCCTGAAAGTGAGAGATATCCCCCGGGCCGGCATCCTCTTCCTTCCGTTTAATCAGGCCGAGATAGAGGGAATGACCCAACTTGCTGAACTGAATGCCGCGCAGAGCGATGGTCAGGTAAAGACCGGTGCCGACCAGCAGGATAATCAGCGGCAGGCCCCAGACCCAGCCATCGATGAAATTGATAAAATTAATAACGCCTTCCATGCTCCACTCCTTTTGATGGTTTGCTTATCCGCAATGAAAATCGACTGACAGTCATCCTCAGCTTCAGGCGCAGGCCCGAGCAACGTCAGTGGAAATCAGCTCTTCGACGGGAAGGCAGTCAATCCCGAATGCTTCGGCGACCCCCTGGTAGACTACCTGACCGGCGACAATGTTGAGTCCTGCCCTGATGCCGTCATTGTCCCGGGCGGCCTGGTGCCAACCCTTGTCGGCAATTTCCACTGCGTAGGGAAGAGTGGCGTTGGTCAAGGCCACGGTGGACGTCAGAGGAACAGCGCCGGGCATGTTGGCAACGCAGTAGTGCAGCACTCCGTCAACCACAAAGGTCGGCTCGGTATGCGTGGTGGGCCGTGAGGTCTCAAAGCAGCCGCCCTGGTCGATGGCGACATCAACCAGAACCGCGCCCCGCTTCATGGTCGCCAGCATCTCCCGGGTGATCAGCTTCGGAGCCTTGGCTCCATGGACCAGCACCGCCCCGATCACAACATCCGCTTCCCGGGCGAGTTCGCGAATGACCGCCGGTGAAGACATCATTGGAAAGCAGTTTTTGGGCATCACTTCAGACAGGTGACGCAGGCGCTCAAGACTGGTATCGAGCAGGTAAACCTTGGCCCCGAGGCCACAGGCCATCTGCGCGGCATGGGTGCCGACCACACCACCGCCGATGACCAGCACCGTTGCCGGCTGCACTCCGGGAACACCACCGAGCAGAATGCCGCGGCCGCCCTGGGCACGCTCTACATACTTGGCCGCCTGCTGAGCAGCCATCCGCCCGGCAACCTCACTCATCGGCGTCAACAGCGGCAGACTGTTGTCCTTGCCGACAATGGTTTCATATGCGACCGCCACCGCTCCGGTTTCCATAAACGCCCGGGTCAACTGCTCCGAGGCGGCGAAGTGAAAATAGGTGAAAACGATCTGTCCGGTGCGAATCAGCGGGTACTCCGAGGGCTGCGGCTCCTTGACATGCATGACCATGTCGGCACGGGCATAAATCTCTTCGGCACTGGCAACAATCTCGGCGCCGGCATCCAGATAGGCATCATTACCGAAGCCGCTGCCGACCCCGGCGTCGGTCTCAACCAGCACCTCATGACCACGCCCCCGCATCACTTCGACACCGGCCGGGGTCATGCAGACCCGGTTTTCCTCAATCTTGATTTCTTTCAGAATTCCTACGATCATTTCCGCAACCTTTCTTTTCATCTCGTGAATGATTTAGCTGCCACCAGGCACTGTCACGCTAACGGTGTTTTATTCAGTCGGCGGAAAGAGCAAGGGGCTTGCCAAAGAGGTTGCGATGAATGGCTGAGGGTTCTGCGGCAAGGAGTAAAAAGGGAGACAAACCAGCGACATCACCTGAAAAGAACGTGGTTTTGGTGATTGAAAAAAAAGAAATTATTTTTTCCAATATCCCCAAACAGGCGGATCCGGAGCAGTGCAAAGCCGAGGGGCAACACAGCAACAGCGGCAGGAATGGCACGAAAACTTTCCACCAAGGAGAACGTATTTTTCCAACACTCCGGAATCACAAGGAAAACACCCGCCTGGAACGATCTGCTTCCAGCGGTTCGATTTCGTTCCACCGACCTCAGCGACGACCGTTGCCAGCACTTCTGCAACACTTAGAGGCGGTACTTCTTAAGTTTGTTGAGCAGGGTGGTATGGGAGATGCCCAGCAGCCTTGCAGCCTGCCGCTTGCTGCGGGTCTGCTGCAGGGTACGGGTCAGAATCTGTTGTTCGTAACGACTGACCAGGGTCGCCAGCGATCTCTCTTCCGGGCTGCCCGGCAACGACCGGGCGACATCCCCGGCAGGTCGATTAAAGTCGGCACCGAGAAAAATGGAGTCGGCCTCAATGGTCTCAGTGGGACTGAGGATCGCAGCCCGTTCGATCACATTTCTCAATTCACGGACATTACCGGGCCAGGAGTAGCTACAGAGCTTTTCCATGGCCTGCAGCGAGAGGTTGCGCAGGTTGCGACCGAGACGCGCATTGAGGTGAAAGAGGAAGGAATCGACCAGGGGGCGGATATCTTCCCGCCTCTCCCGCAACGGCGGGATATGGATAGGGAAGACACAGATCCGGTAGTAGAGATCTTCACGGAAGTTTTTTTCCTCCACCATCCGGCCGAGATCTCTGTTGGTGGCGGTAATAATGCGGACGTTGATCGGCAGTTCGCCGCTGCCGCCGACCCGGCGAACCTTTTTTTCCTGCAGGACGCGCAGCATTTTGGCCTGCAGCGACAGAGGCATCTCGGCAATTTCGTCGAGAAAGAGAGTGCCGTCTTTTGCGTTCTCAAACAGCCCCGCCTTCCCTTCCCGAAGCGCCCCCGAAAAAGCTCCGCCAACATATCCGAACAGCTCACTCTCCAGCAGCGCCTCCGGCAGGGCGGCACAATTGAGAGCGACAAAAGGCCCCCGACGACCGCTCTCGGTGTGAATGGCATTGGCAAAAAGCTCCTTGCCGGTACCGCTTTCACCGTGGATTGAAACCACCGCATCGGTATCGGCAATCTTCTGCGCAAACAGAATGGCCTTCATCAGCGCCGGACTTTCCCCGATCATATCACTGAAGCTGAACTCGGATGGCAGCGCCACCGCATTGGAGAGCTCCTTGACCTCCTGCATCTCCTTCATGATTTCTATGGCCCCGACAATGCGCTGCGAGGCATTGTAAATCGGCTTGCCGGTGGCCAGGTAGCGAAACCGGCCATGGTCGGCAATCAGGTTGCGCTTGCGATTGCTGAAGCTTTTCCCCTGCAGACATTCCAGCAGACTCTGATCCGCCAGATTCAATTCGCGAATCGTCTTGCCGGTGGCCGCTCGGGCGTCGCAACCGAGGATATTTTCGGCCACCTTATTGATAATCACCACCTTGCCCTGATCATCGACCCCCAGAATGCCGTTATTGATATTGTTCAACACCACCTGCAGCTGTTTTTCCCGCTTTTCCTGCGGCAGGGTCTGAATGCTGGATTTCTCCCTCAGCCCGGAAATGGTCTGCAGCTCTCGATTGAAGAGTTCCCAGTCAATGGACCGGGCGGTTTCCGCCTCAAGGTAGACGGTGGTGTGACGACCCTCCACCTCGACCTCCATGGAAACTATATTGACTGACTGCCGGGTCATGAGCGAAGCAATATCGGCAACAATTCCGACCCGATCGATGAAATTCAACTTTAACTTGACGCTTGTCGACATGACGCGACTCCTGTTTTGCAGCCAGGTGGCCGGCAAAAAAGGGGAGCATGCAGTCTCCCCGGGCCATTGTCAATGACCGGACCCCGACGCGAACTGTTTTTCACTATAATAACCCGGACATCATGGTCCCTGAAAAACCGCAGCCACCGATTCTGAAAAACGGAGGCAATACCGCTGCCAAGGCCTTGACGCCCTGTCGGCCGCTGATTTCCCACCTGCGGACCCGCTGCTGGCACACCCTTTGCTGTCTTGAACCATCAGCAAGCAACCCGGCCGCCTGCCGTCAGCAAACGTACACCCGATAATTTCATTAACCACCGGGAGCGGTTTTGATTTACCCTCGGACCGTACAGCTCGACTGAAAACAGCTCCCGTACCGAAAACCATGACCCGCAGACGATGAACCAACAGCTGATAATCCGCCACCTCGGTCTCCAGCCCTACCTGCCGGTCTGGCAACGCATGCAGTCCTTCACCAACGAACGAGAGGCCCCGACCTGCGACGAGATCTGGCTGCTGGAACACCCACCGGTTTTTACCCTGGGGCGGGCCGGCAAAACCGAGCATCTTCTCGCCCCCGGCACGATTCCCGTCGTCTCAGTCGACCGCGGCGGGCTGGTGACCTACCATGGCCCCGGCCAGCTGGTGGCCTACCTGATGATCGACCTGAAACGGCGGCGACTGACGGTCCGCACCCTGGTGACGGCCATCGAAAAGGCGCTCATCGCCTTGCTGGCCGACTATGGCGTGGCTGCCGACACCCGCCCCGGTGCCCCGGGGGTCTATGTCGGCACAGCCAAGATTGCCTCACTGGGACTGCGGATTCAACACGGCTGCAGCTTTCATGGTCTGGCGCTGAATCTCGACATGGACCTGGAACCCTTTGCCCGCATCAATCCCTGTGGCTACCAGGGGCTGCAGATGACCCAGCTCAAAGAACTGGTCGGCCCCGTCAAACAGTCGGAGGTCGCGGCGCGACTGGCTGAACAGCTCAGTAGAAAACTGGGGTACAACACTATCAGCAGTCGGCGGAACTGGGATTGATGAGCCACCGGGTCAGATCCCGCCGCGGCAATTCAATCACCGGGAGAGTACGACTCAAGACGTCGCCGCCAGGAGACAGAAAGCTTAGTCCATGAAGTCCAATCTCAAACTACAGCTCATCTTTACCGACCGGGTCGGAATCGCCGCCGATGTCGCCTCCCTGCTTTCCCGGCAGGGGGTCAACATCGCCTTCTTCGAGATGGATGTGCGCGCCGACCAGGCCATCATCTACCTCGACGCCGAGGGGTCACAGGACACCGACTGGGAATTTTTTCTCGACCAACTGCGAACCCTTGCCGACCTGAAGGAGGTGTCCACCATTGAAACTCTTCCCCAGGAAGAACGGGCCAAACGGCTGCAGGTGGCCCTCGACAGCATTGGCGACGGCATTCTCGGCATTGACAGCCAGGGAAATGTCGCCATCATCAACCGGGTGGCCAAACATATCCTCGGCTGTGACGGCCGCGAAGTGACCGGCACCAACATCAGAGAGCTGGATCAGGCCGATCAGCGCCTGGAAAAATGCCTGACGGGTGAATCCTTCACCAACGTCAAAAAAAACCTGATTGCCCCCGGGGGACGCTTTCAGTTTCTCGCCACCGGCAAACCGATCCGGGATGCCGCCGGGCGCATTGTCGGCGCGGTGGAAATAATGAAAGACATGGAAGAGTTGAAAGAACTCTCCACCGTCGTCGCGCCCTCCGGACAGTTCAGCTTCAGCGACATGATCGGGCGCAGTCCGGCCCTCACCGAGGCCATCACCTTCGCGCAGAAAATTGCCCGCACCGATGCGGTGGTGTCCATCTATGGTGAAAGCGGCACCGGCAAAGAACTCTTCGCCAGCGCCATTCATACCGAGAGCGGCCGCAACGGTCCCTTTGTGCCCATCAACTGCGCGGCACTGCCGGAGAACCTGCTCGAAAGCGAACTGTTCGGCTATGTCGGCGGAGCCTTTTCCGGAGCCCAGAAAGATGGCAAAGCCGGGCTCTTCGAAGTGGCCGGAAAAGGCACCCTGTTTCTCGACGAAATTGCCGAGATGCCCCTGCCGCTGCAGGCCAAGATGCTGCGCGTCCTGCAGGAGAAAAAGGTCCGTCGCATCGGCGGCAGCAAGGAGATTCCGGTCAACGCCCGCATCATCACCGCCACCAACAAAAATCTGGCGGAGATGGTGGAAAAAAAACTCTTCCGCGAAGACCTTTACTATCGCATCTGCGTCTTTCCGATCTACGCCCCGCCACTGCGGGAACGACAGGAAGATATCTCGCTTCTGGTCGAGCATTTCCTCTTCCACCTCAACTCGCGCCTGGAGAAGAACTGGCAGTCCCTGGCGCCTGAGGCGATGGAGAAACTGCTCCGCTATCCCTGGCCGGGCAATATCCGAGAGCTGAAAAACGTCATTGAAAGGGCCGCCATTCTGAGCGACTCCCCACGCATCGAAAGCGAATATATCCTGCTGGGGAAGGAGGTCGGGCGGGCGATTCAGGGCACCCCGGAAATCGATACCGGAGAATTGGCAACCACGCCCTTGCCGACCCTGATCGAGCGCTGGGAGAAACACTATATTTCCGCCGCCCTGAAACAGACCCGCAGCAAGCGTCAGGCAGCCCGTTTCCTCGGCATCACCCACACGGCCCTGATCAACCGACTGAAGAAATACGGCCCCGATCTGGATTGATATCGTTCCATTGGATCAATTTCGTTCCACTGGTCTGAATTCAACAAGAGTTTCAATAAGTTAAACCATTAACATGAAATAAGTGGAATGATATCGTTCCACCTGCAGCACCATCTCTCCCCGCCCCCGAAGCCAACTCCGCCCCTCCGCAACGTCCGGTGGAAAAAAATATCTCCTCCCCGGCGGTGTTGCAAAGTTGTTTCTTTTTCAGGCTTTAACGCTGTTTTATTTCTCCCGGACAATCCCTCACGGCTACGACTGAACGATATCCCCCCCGGCTTGGCAAAGGCCTTGCTCAAAGAGGCGCAGAACAGCAGCAAAGCAACGCCGAACCGCCACTGATATCGGTTCGAATGAATCAACAGGAGCAGAATGGTGCATGAGCAGAAATTTGATCTGATTGTTGTTGGCGGCGGCCCCGGCGGCTACGTCGCCGCCATCCGCGGCTCCCAACTGGGACTCAAAACCGCCCTTGTCGAAGCTGAGCATCTGGGCGGTATCTGCCTGAACTGGGGCTGCATCCCGACCAAGGCGCTGCTGCGTTCCGCCGAAGCCTTCCGGACCCTGAAAAACGCCCGCCGTTATGGTTTGAAAGCAGCTGATATCAGCGTCGACCTGAACGAAGTGGTCAAACGCTCACGCCGTATCGCCAGTCGGCTGCAGAAGGGCGTCGGTTTCCTGCTGAAAAAAAACGCCGTCACTCTCATCGAGGGAACCGGAACCATTGCTGCTCCCGGCCTGTTGCAGGTGGAAAAAGAGGGGCAGAGTCGCGAACTTCGCGGCCGTCACATCATCCTCGCCACCGGGGCCCGTCCGTTGCAACCGGGCGGGCTTGAGTCCGACGGCCAACAGGTCTGGACCTACAAAGAAGCCATGACCCCGGACCAGATTCCGCAGCGCCTGCTGGTGATCGGCGCCGGTGCCATCGGCCTTGAATTCGCCAGCTTTTACAATGACCTCGGCACCGAGGTCACCGTGGTTGAAGCCTTGTCACAGATTCTGCCGGCCGGCGACACGGAGATTTCAACCCTGCTGACCAGGGAACTGCAGCGCAAGGGAATCGCCATCCGCACCGACTGCCGTGTCCAGACCATCGACCGGCAACCCGATGCTGTCACGGTCGGCATCAACAGCCAAGGAGAAACTGAACAGTTCAGCTTCGACCGGGTCCTGCTGGCCATCGGCGTGGTTGGCAATGTTGAAAACCTGGGGCTTGAAAACACCAAGGTGCAGGTTGAAAGAGGTGTCATCAGGGTCAACCAGTGGTTGCAGACCGACGAACCGGGAATCTACGCCATCGGCGATGTCACCGGCGCTCCCTGCCTGGCTCACAAGGCCAGTCACGAGGGGGTCATCTGTGTCGAGAAGATCGCCGGAGTCAAAACCGTCCGTCCGCTGAAGAGAGAGCAGATCCCTTACTGCACCTACAGTCACCCCCAAGTCGCCAACGTCGGGCTGACCGAAGCCCAGGCCAGGGAACGCGGGCCTGTCCGGGTCGGCAAATTCCCTTTTACCGCCAACGGCAAGGCCATTGCTCTCGGCGAAACCGAGGGACTGATCAAAACCGTCTTCGATGCCGACAGCGGCAGACTGCTGGGTGCCCACATGATCGGCGCCGAGGTTACGGAAATGCTCCAGGGTTTCGGCATCGCCCTCAACCTCGAAGCCGGCGAGCAGGAATTGAGCCACACCATTTTCGCTCACCCGACCCTTTCCGAGATGATGCACGAATCAGTGCTCGCGGCTTTTGAAAAAGCGATTCACATCTGAGAACCACCCCTTACCAAGAGAGGAACCATGTTGAAAACAACTCCCCTGAACAAAATTCACCGGCAACTGGGCGCCCGTATGGTCGATTTCGGCGGCTGGGACATGCCGGTACAGTATTCCGGTGTCATAGCCGAACATCTTGCCGTCCGCACTGCTGCCGGCCTGTTCGATGTCTCCCACATGGGAGAAATCGAAGTACGAGGTGCCGACGCCCTCGCCTACATCCAGCAACTGACCACCAACGATGCCTCGAAACTGAGCGATGGTCAGGTTCAATACTCGGCCATGTGCTACAAAAACGGCGGCGTGGTCGATGACCTGACCCTCTACCGTTTTGCCGCCGACCATTACCTGTTCTGCGTCAACGCCTCCAACATCGAAAAAGACTTCGCATGGATGCAGGAGGTGCTGAACAACGGGGAATACACCGATGTCAGCCTGACCAACCGCAGCGATTCTTTTGCCCAGCTGGCGCTGCAGGGTCCGCGCGCCGACGCTATTCTGGCCAAGCTCACCGATACCGATCTCGAAGCCATTGAATACTACCGTTTTGCCGAAGGCGAGGTGGCGGGCGCCGCCACCATTATCTCCCGCACCGGCTACACCGGAGAGGCCGGCTTTGAACTCTATTTCGCCCCCGAACAGGCCGAAACCATCTGGCAGGCCCTGATGGAAGCAGGGGCTCCCGAGGGGCTGCTACCCATCGGCCTCGGTGCCCGCGACACCCTGCGACTGGAGAAGAAATACGCCCTCTACGGCCATGAACTCTCGTCCCAGATCACCCCCCTTGAGGGCGGAATCGCCTGGATTACCAAGCTCGACAAACCCTCCTTCATCGGCAAGGAACCGCTCTGCCAGATGAAAAATGCCGGTGTTCCCCGACGACTGGTCGGCCTGCGCATGACCGAGCCGGGCGTACCGCGGGAACACTACCCGGTCTTTATCGGCGACCAGGAGGTCGGCATCGTCACCAGCGGCACCATGTCTCCGTCACTGCGGGTCGGGATTGCCCTGGCGCTTATCTCCACCGGGCACCATAGCATCGGCACCGAGGTGAGCATCGGCATCCGCAATCGCCAGGTGGCCGCCGAAATCGTCAAAACCCCCTTTGTCTGAAAAACAACTTCAATCGCCTCCGACGACCGAAAACCACAGCAACCTTTTCAAGGAGAACAGACCATGGACATCCGCAACGAACTGAAATATTCCAAAGATCATGAATGGGTACGAATCGAAGACGGCATCGCCACCGTCGGCATCAGTGATTTCGCCCAGCAGGCTCTCGGTGATGTGGTTTTCGTCGAACTGCCGGAAATCGGCACCACCCTGAGCACCGGACAGACCTTCGGTGTGGTGGAATCGGTGAAAGCGGTCTCCGATATCTACGCCCCGGTAGCGGGTGAGGTGGTGAGCATCAACGAAGAACTTCCGGACACCCCTGACCAGATCAACAGCTCCCCCTACGAAGATGGCTGGCTGGTAAAAATCAAACTTGCCGACAGTCCCGCAGACGGCGAACTGATGGATGCCGAAGCCTATCGCGCCTGCATCGCCGAACAATAACGGTCGAAGGGAGAAGGGAGGAATCGATGCGGCACTATCACCGGCTACCACTCGCAGAAAAAGGCCAAAACATCGCCCGCTTTCTGCATCAGCGACACGCCCTGCTTCCCTTCTCCTGTCCCGAGGAAGCCCCCCTCGCCTTCGAGGTCCGCCGTTCGGTCATTCTGGATCATGGTTGCGCGGAGCGCAGTCAACACGGCGCCGCCCTGAACCCGGAAGAGTATATCCGCTGGTGCGAAGAATGGCACCGCCATCCCGGGTTCGACTGGGCTCTGATCCCCGATGCCGGCGATGAAGCCGACAACGATGCCCTGCTGCGGGCCTGGCCAAAGAAGATCTGCGGGGTCCCCATCTACCATCTGCATGAAGATCCGCAGCGTTTGCTGCGGCTCGCCGAGCAGTATCCGCTGGTGGCCCTGGGCAGCAACGCCCGGGCCTGGTCAACACCGGGAACCAGTGGCTGGTGGAGCCGCATGGCGGCTATTCTGGATATCATCTGTGACCAGGACGGCAGACCGCCGTGCAAACTGCACGGAACCGGGATGATGGCGCCCGACATCTTCACCGCCCTGCCGCTGGCCAGTGTCGACGGCAGCTGCGCGATGCAGAACCAGCAGCCGACGGCACGCTTCGGCAGCTACCGGGCGCTGGAACCGTCACAACGGGCGCAGGTGATAGCCGACCGCATCGAAGCCCACAACAGTGCCCCGGTCTGGCAGCGTCCCCGCAAACAACTGATGTATCCCGGGCCGCAGAAGATGGCCCTGTAACGGTACTGAACAGCCTATTGAGGAGATAGAAATGCGCTACATCCCCCATACCGATGACGATGTCCGGCAGATGCTGGCAACTATCGGTGTCGACAGCGTCACCGACCTGTTTGTCGAGGTTCCGGAGGCCGTCCGCCTGGACCGGCCTCTCGAACTGCCAGAGCCGATGTCAGAAAGCCAGGTCCTGGCCGAAATGAAACGGCTGGCGGCCCAGAACGCCACCACCGAAACCCACACCATCTTTCTCGGTGGCGGCGCCTACAATCATTTCATCCCGACGGTGATTGACCAGCTGATCTCCCGCAGCGAATTTTATACCGCCTACACCCCCTATCAGCCGGAAATCAGCCAGGGGACCCTGCAGGCCATCTACGAATACCAGACCCTGATCTGTCAACTCACCGGCATGGATGTCAGCAATGCCTCCATGTACGACGGTGCTTCGGCCTGCGCCGAAGCGGTGCTGATGGCGGCCCGCGCCACCCGGCGGAAAAAGATGCTGCTGGCCGCCAGCCTGCATCCGGAATACCGGGAAACCGTCGCCACTTACTGCCGCCATCTTGATATCGAACTGCTCGACCTCCCCTATCTGCCAAGTGGCAGAATCGACCAGGCAGCCCTCGCGACCCTGCTCGATACCGAAACGGCAGCGGTGGTCGCCGGCTACCCAAACTTCTTCGGCGTCATCGAAGAACTGGCCCCGCTGGCCGCTGCCGCCCACCAGGTCGGCGCCCTGCTGGTAACAGCTGTCGCCGAACCGGTGGCACTGGGCCAAATCAAGTCACCCGGAGAACTGGGCGCCGACATCGTCGTTGGTGAAGGCCAGAGCTTCGGCATGCCGGTTTCCTACGGCGGCCCCGGGGTCGGCTTCTTCGCCGCCCGCCAGAAGACTGTCCGTTCCATGCCCGGTCGACTGGTCGGCGCCACCCGGGACAAAGACGGCAGGACCGGCTATGTGTTGACCCTGGCAACCCGTGAGCAGCACATCCGCCGCGAAAAAGCAACGTCCAACATCTGCTCCAATCAGGGGTTGTGTGTGCTGATGGCAACCATCTATCTCTCCCTGCTCGGTCGGCGGGGGCTGCGCGAGGTGGCGGCCCAGAACCTGGCCAAGGCCGAGTACGCCAAGCAGGCGATCGGCGCCCTGCCCGGTTTCAGCATCCCCTTCAGCGGCCCGACCTTCAATGAGTTCGTTGTCGAGGTGCCCGGCGATATCGATGTCCTGCTGCTGAAATTGGAGCAGCAGCAGATCCTGGCGGGACTGCCGTTGAAACGTTATGACGCGACAATGGAACAACGTCTGCTGATCTGCGTCACCGAGCAGAACAGCAGAGAACAGATCGATATCTTGGTCGAAGCATTGAAAGGAGCTGCGGCATGAGTCAGACAGAAACGGTAACCCGGCTCAACAACTGCCCGCCACCGACAGAAGCTGAACGGGCCACCATCAACCGCATCGGCACGGGCGGCCTGGCGCTGCGCGAAAAATTGATCTTCGAACACAGCGTTGCCGGGCGACAAGGCTACAGCCTGCCGGCCCTCGATGTCCCGGCGGTGGAACTGCCCGAGGCCTTGAATCGAGAAGACATCGTCGGCTTTCCCGAAGTCTCCGAGGTGGATGTGGTGCGCCACTTCACCCGTCTGTCCACCTGGAACTACGGGCTGGACAGCGGCTTTTACCCCCTCGGCAGCTGCACCATGAAATACAACCCCAAGGTCAATGAAGCCGCGGCACGGTTGCCGGGAATGAGCGGATGCCATCCCCATACCCCTGAGCACCTCAGCCAGGGGGCCCTGGGCCTGATGTTTGAGCTGCAGCAGGCGCTGGCTGAAATCTCCGGATTCGACGCCGTGACCTTGCAGCCGGCCGCCGGAGCCCATGGCGAGCTGGCCGGAGTGCAGATGATCCGTGCCTGGCATCAGGCGCAGGGCCGGTCGCGGAAAAAGATCCTGATTCCCGACACTGCCCATGGCACCAACCCGGCGACAGCGGCGCTCTGCGGCTACCAGGTGGTGCCCATCGCTTCCGGGGAATCGGGCATTTTGAGTGCGGCCACGGTGGCCGAGTACATGGATGATGATGTCGCCGCGCTGATGGTGACCAATCCCAACACCCTGGGGTTGTTCGAATCGAATATCCGCACCATCTGCGACATCGTCCACCAGGGGGGAGGGCTGGTCTATTGCGATGGCGCCAATCTCAACGCCCTGATGGGAATCGCCCGTCCCGGTGACCTGGGAATGGATGTCATGCATTTCAACCTGCACAAGACCTTCTCCACCCCGCATGGTGGCGGCGGTCCCGGTGCCGGACCGGTCGGGGTGACTGAAAAGCTGATCCCCTTCCTGCCGAAACCGCTGGTGGTAAGTGATGCGGGACAGTATCGCCTCAACTTCGATCGGCCACAGTCCATCGGCCGGATGCGTTCCTTCTACGGCAACTTCGGTATCATGCTGCGCGCCTGGGCCTATATCCTGACCATGGGCGGCGCCGGTTTGAAACACGCGAGCGAGATGGCGGTACTGAACGCCAACTACATCCGCGCCCGGCTCGAGGATACCTACCATCTGCCCTATCCCAACCGCTCTCTGCACGAGGTGGTGTTTTCCGATAAACAACTCGCCGGCGACTGCCATACCCTTGACCTGGCCAAACGTCTGATCGATTACGGCTACCATCCACCAACCATCTACTTCCCGCTGGTGGTTCACGGCGCGATCATGATCGAGCCGACCGAAACTGAAAGCAAGGAGGTCCTGGATGAATTCTGTGATGCCATGCTGGCCATCGCCCGCGAGGCGGACAGCCATCCCGAACTGCTGCTGCAGGCACCGGGTCTGACCGCGGTGGGTCGGCTCGACGAAACAGCGGCGGCACGCAAGCCGCAACTCTGCTACAAACCGGCCGAATAATTTCAAGTCCCGATATTTTTCGTCCCGGCGCCGTCGCAACCGCCGCCGGGACCCTCAGATACGATGGAGATTGAGCTATGTCACGCAACAAACTATCTATCCTTGATCCGGCTATCGCCACCAGCATAAGTCGAGAAACCGAACGCCAGGAATATGGTCTCGAATTCATCGCCTCAGAAAATTTTGTCAGCGAAGCGGTGATGGAAGCCCAGGGTTCGGTCATGACCAACAAATATGCCGAGGGTTATCCGGGCAAGCGTTACTACGGCGGCTGCGAGGTGGTTGATGTCGCCGAGCAGCTGGCCATCGACCGGGCCCGGGAACTGTTCGGCGCCGAGCACGTCAACGTCCAACCCCATTCCGGGTCTCAGGCCAACATGGCCGTCTACCTGACGGTCTGCCAACCGGGAGACACGGTCCTGGGCATGAACCTCTCCCACGGCGGACACCTGACCCACGGTTCCCCGGTCAACTTCTCCGGCAAGCTGTTCAATATCGTCCCCTACGGCATCAGCGAGGAGACCGGTATCATCGACTATGAAGAGGTCGCAGCGTTGGCCAGGAAACACCGGCCCAAACTGATCGTGGCCGGTTACAGCGCCTATCCGCGCAGTCTCGATTTTGCCGCCTTCAGACGCATTGCCGATGAGGTCGATGCCCTGCTGATGGTCGACATGGCCCATTTTGCCGGATTGGTGGCAGGTGGTCAGCATCCCAGCCCGGTCCCCCACGCCCATTTTGTCACCACCACCACCCACAAAACCCTGCGCGGTCCGCGCGGCGGGATGATCCTCTGCACCGAGGAGTGGGGCAAAAAAATCAACAGCACCATCTTCCCCGGCATCCAGGGCGGCCCGCTGATGCACGTTATCGCCGCCAAGGCGGTGGCCTTCAAGGAGGCCCTGGCGCCGGAGTTCAAGGAGTACGCCGCGCAGGTGGTGAGCAATGCCCGGACCCTGGCCACCGAACTGGTTCAGCATGGCTTCAAGCTGGTCTCCGGCGGCACCGACAACCATCTGATCCTGGTCGATTTCTGCGGCAGCGAGATCACCGGAAAAATGGCCGAAAAGGCCCTGGAAGAAGCCGGCATCACGGTCAACAAGAACTCGGTCCCCTACGACACCCGCTCTCCCTTCGTCACCAGCGGCATCCGTATCGGCACCCCGGCGGCCACCACCCGCGGCCTCAAGGAAGAACAGATGGTCAAGGTGGCGGCCTGGATCAAGCGCGCCATCGACAATATCGAGCATCAGGACGAACTGGCCCGCATCCGGGCCGAGGTCAAGGAACTGTGCCTGGAGTTCCCCCTCTACCCAGACCGTCTGCAGTCATGATCACCCCCGAGCTCCCGGCCCGGAGGATGCCCCCGGGCCGGGGCGTTACAACTGCAATCCGGCAGCAGAAGGTTTCCCGATGGAATCGATAAGAGAACTGTTCCGCATCGGCACCGGTCCATCCAGCAGCCATACCATGGGCCCCTGCAAGGCAGCCGAAAGGTTTCTTCAACAGCAGCCGAATGCCGCCCGCTACCAGGTCACGCTGTTCGGCAGCCTAGCCGCCACCGGCAAAGGCCACCTGACCGATAAAATCCTCGAAAAAACATTCGGTTCGCGGGATTTGACCCTGATCTGGAAGCCAGAAGAAGAGTTGCCGCTGCATCCCAATGCCCTGCGCTTCGAGGCCCTGTCCGCGGCTGGCGAAATCCAGGGCAACTGGGAAGTCTACAGTGTCGGCGGCGGAGCTCTCCAGGAACCGGGGGGCTCCGACCCCAGTCACGCTATCAATTACCTGCCCACCATGGACCTGATTCTGGAACACTGCGCCAACAGTGGAGAGTCGTTCTGGGAATATGTTGAAGGTTGCGAAGGACAGGAGATATGGTCCTTTTTCGAACAGGTCTGGCAGGCCATGAGCGCCTCCCTCGAGCGGGGCCTGCATGCTGAAGGCGTGCTTCCCGGAGGACTGGGGCTGGCCCGCAAGGCCCACCCGTTCTTCCGTAAAGCCTCCCTCTATGGTCCCGAATTCAAACAGAGCGGCCTGCTCTGCGCCTATGCCCACGCCGTATCGGAAGAAAACGCGGCGGGCGGCGTCATCGTAACCGCACCGACCTGCGGCGCGTCGGGAGTCCTGCCGGCGGTACTCCGACACCTCGACGAGATCCTCAATTGCGGCCCCGAAAATCTGTTGCGCGCCCTGGCCACCGCCGGTCTGATCGGCAACCTGGTCAAGCACAACGCCTCCATCTCCGGCGCCGAGGTCGGCTGTCAGGGTGAGGTTGGAACCGCCTGCGCGATGGCGGCAGCGGCAGCCACCCAACTCTATGGCGGCACCATCCGCCAGATTGAGTATGCCGCCGAAATGGGCCTTGAACACCATCTCGGACTGACCTGCGATCCGGTCAAGGGGTTGGTTCAAATCCCCTGCATTGAACGCAATGCCCACGCCGCGGCCCGGGCACTGAGCTGCTGTCACTTTGCCCTGCTCTCGGACGGGGTGCATAAAATCAGCTTCACCGAAATCGTTGCCGTGATGAAAGAGACCGGCCAGGCCCTGCCGTCGCTCTACCGCGAGACCTCGAATGGCGGCATCGCCCAGGCCTACCACCAGCGCACCCAATCGGCCGCCAAGCGAAATCGACCCAATTGATGAAGGAGAATTATCCCGATGCGGGCTGTCAATAGAAAAAAACCGGACTGGCTGCGGGTGAAGCTTCCCGCCGGCCGGCAGTTTCGCAGTGTTCGCCAGGCTCTGGCGCGGCAATCGCTGCACACCGTCTGCGAGGAAGCCAACTGCCCCAACAAAACCGAATGCTGGAGTACCGGGACCGCCACCTTCATGATTCTCGGCGATACCTGTACCCGCGGCTGTGCCTTCTGCGCTGTCAAGCGCGGCAATCCAGAAGGCCGTTTTGACCCTGATGAGGCACAACGCGTGGCTGATGCCGCCAGTGCGATGGGACTCGAATATGTCGTCATCACCTCGGTGACCCGCGACGACCTCCCCGACGGCGGGGCGGAGCTGTTCGCCGCAACTATCCGTCGCATCAAACAGCTGAACCCCACTCCCGGCGTGGAAGTCCTGATACCTGACTACCTAGGTGATGCCCTCGACACGATCATCGCCGCCAGACCCGACGTCATCGCCCACAATATCGAGGTGGTTGAACGACTCTCGGGAGAGTATCGCCATCCAGGCTTCGACTTCGACCGTTCCCTCGAGGTCCTGGCCAGAGTCAACAGGGATGGGGACAGGATACTCACCAAATCCTCGCTCATGCTGGGGCTCGGTGAGACCGACAAAGAAATCGAAATGGCGATGCAAAAACTGATCGATGTCGGAGTGCGAATCCTGGTCATGGGTCAGTACCTGAGTCCGACCCGGAAACATGTTCCGGTCCTCGAATACATCCGGCCGGAAAAATTCGACCAATGGGCTGAACGGGGCCGGGAGATGGGATTCGATTTCGTTGCCGCCGGGCCGCTGGTGCGCACCTCCTATCGGGCCGCAGAGGCGTTCGTCGAACAAAACAAAAACCAAACCCCTTAACAACACAGGCGAGACCTCACCGTAAAGGCGCAAAGAACGCAAAGCAAACCAACTCTTTCAACAGGGATGAAGGGGATGCACAGGACAGGTCAAGGTTTTGTATTTGGATTAAGGCCCCCTCCCCTTCATCCCCGTTGGCCTGCTTTTGCGGTTTTCTCAGCGGCCTTTGCATCTTGAGGGAGCGAAGCGAGCGGGCGGTGAATGTCCGGTTGTCTTGTCATCGTGTTATCATGAGCCGCCAAACCGCCTGACCGGGAGGAGATTAAAGATGGATGCCATCGACTGTCTGGCGAAAAAAGTCCCTTTTTTATGGCTCAACGATCACCTTGAGAAAACCGGCCCGGCACTGTCCGGGATATCCCTGGGCCTGCCGGACATGCGCGACGCCCAGGCACGGTTGTGCCGCTTTGCCCCTCTCATCATGGAACTGTTCCCCGACGAGACCGGAACCTCGGGAGGCCTGATCGAGTCGGAACTGGTCCGTGCTCCCCGACTGGGCGACTATCTCCTCCAGGGAGCAGGCCCGGTTTTGATCAAAAAAGACCACGATTTACCTGTCGCCGGATCGGTCAAGGCGCGGGGCGGAATCTATGAAGTCCTCTGTCTGGCCGAGCAGTTGGCTGAAAAAAACGGCCACCTCAACCCCGGTGACAATTACACCCGATTGTTGGAAGATGAGGTCAAAGAGCTGTTCTCCCACTATACGATTTCGGTGGGCAGTACCGGCAACCTGGGATTGAGCATCGGCATCATGGGGGCGGCGCTGGGATTCAAGGTGGATATCCACATGTCCCACGAAGCCAGACAATGGAAGAAGGAACGACTGCGGAAAAGAGGGGTGAATGTCGTCGAGCACCAGGCGGACTACAGCTCCGCCGTTGCCGCGGGGCGAGCAGACGCTGCGAACGACCCTTTCAATTTCTTTGTCGACGATGAAAACTCCATCCAGCTCTTTCTCGGTTACAGCGTGGCGGCCTTCCGCCTGAAAGTCCAGCTGGACAACCTCGGAATTGAGGTAAGTGAAAAACGACCGCTGTTTGTCTACCTGCCGTGCGGCATCGGCGGCGCACCGGGGGGCATAACCTTCGGGCTGAAACAGCTCTTCGGCGATGCCGTCCACTGTTTTTTTGCCGAACCCACTGAGGCACCCTGCATGACCCTGGGACTGGTGACCGGGAAACATGCGGATATAAGCGTTTACGATATCGGCCTCGAAGTCAGAACCAACGCCGACGGCCTGGCCGTCGCCCGTCCTTCCGGTTTTGTCGGCAAATTGATAGCACCGCTCTTAAGCGGCGCCCTGACAATCAACGATCATGACATGCTGAAATATGTCTATGCTGCCCATCAGCTTGAAGGGATGAGCATCGAGCCCTCGGCAGCTGCTGGCTTTGCCGGGCCGAAGTTGACGCTTGGGCATGACTTTTCGCGACACTTTGAAGACATCACCCATATTCTCTGGACGACGGGCGGCAGATACGTTCCGGAAGAAGAGCATCGACATGTTCTGGAAAAAGGAAAGATCCTTTTTGCCGCTGAACATAACAACTGAAGATTCTTGTTTTCGGGGCTAAACAAAATCCTGAACGTCCTGAATATCCCAGTTACGTTTTTGCGGTTTTCTTTGCGGCCCTTGCGGTAACGCCCGAAGCTGATGCTCCGGCAAGCGCAATCATTACTGCGACCGACCGGATTTCTGAATGGCGGCGATATACCTCCGCGCCGCCTCAATATCGTTCGGGTCCTCGGCCACGTCAAGGGCGCCGAGAAAATAATGATAGGCGCTGGTCATGCAGCGCGGCTTGTTCATCAGGGCGCGCCCGGCACCGAGATAGGCTCTGGACAGGCGCGAATCGTTGCCGCGGTCGGCGATGAAACGCCGGAACACCGACAGGGCCTCGTCATGGGCCCCGCCGGCGAGCAGAAAATCACCGATCGCCAGCACCTGGTCACCATCGACCTGCCGCCGCTGCTCACGGGTCTCCAGCGACAGGTAACGGGAAACGGCGCGCTCCGGACGCCCCTCGGCCAGCAGCCGGCGAATCTCTTCGGCCGGGGTTTCAGGCTGTTCACTCTTAACGGTGGGCTCGGGTCGGGCCTCACGCAGCCGCCGACCCTTCCAGGCCGGCAGCAGCCGGTCAATCCCCCAGGCCAGGGCCAGACCGCCGACAAAGCCACCGATATGCGCCCCGTGAGCGACCCCGCCACCACCCGCGCCGGCGAACAGGAACGGCAGCAGGTTGTCAACCAGCAGGTAGAAACCGAGTACCAGCCGGGCCGGAATTTCAACCACCTGGACAATGATGATGAAGAAAATGAAGACCTTGACCTTGTTGCGCGGAAACCAGATGAAGTAGAGTCCGAGCACCCCGGAGATGGCACCCGAGGCGCCGATCATCGGCACCTGGGAGCCCGGCTCGAAAAAAGCGAAGAACAGGGTTGCCGCCACCCCGGTGGCAAGGTAGGCGAGCAGAAAGCGAACCGGACCGAGGCGGTGTTCGACATTGTCGCCGAAAATCCAGAGGAAGAGCATGTTGCCGAGCAGGTGCATCCAGCCGGCATGCAGAAACATGGCGCTGAACATGCTCAGCAGCGAAGGCGCCGCCGGCCGGTAACCGAAGCGGAACACGGTCAGATCATAAGCCGAAACCTGCTGCAGAATCGCTTCGACCGGGATGCTGCCGCGGGCGCCGATGCTGTGCAGGTAATCGAGCAGCAGCGGATCGTTGAGATCGACCCGCGAGCCCGACAACGGCAGGGTGACCAGCAGAAAAACCGCCACGTTCAGGCCGATCAGCAGCCAGGTGGCATAGGGGGTACTGCGTGGATTGGGAGTATCGCCGATGGGCAGGAACATGGGAACAGTTCAGGAATCAGGAGTCCGGGGTCAACATCCAGGGGGACGGGCACCGCAGGAGCCAGTCCCCATCGTCTCACGTCTCACGGATAACCAAGCTTACCACAGCTTCCCCGCGGGCTCTTGCTATTTCTTCCCGGCGTCGCTATGCTCCGCAATAGAACCTGTCACAAGGAGCAACAGCATGTCTACCATCAACCTGCAGGGCGACCCGAATCCCTGGCGGATCGGCAAGATCATCTGCCTCGGCCGCAACTATGTCGACCACATCCGGGAACTGAACAACGCCATCCCCGACCGCGCCGTTATCTTCACCAAGCCGGCAACCAGCATCATCGGCAATGGTGAACAGATCCGCATCCCCGGCTACGCGAAGGACTGCCACCACGAGGCTGAACTGACGGTGCTGATCGGCCGTCGGACCCGCGCCGTCCCCGCGGCCGAAGCCATGGCGGTGGTGGCCGGCTACGGGGTCGCCATCGACCTGACCCTGCGCGACGTACAGAGCGAGCTGAAAAGCAAGGGGCTCCCCTGGGATATTGCCAAGGGCTTCGATACCGCCTGCCCGCTGTCGGATTTCATCCCCGCCGACCGGGTTGACGATCCCCACAAGCTGCGGATCAGGCTCCGGGTCAACGACGAGTTGCGCCAGGACGGCAACACCGAACAGATGATGCGCCGGATTCCCCAGATCATCGAGGAGATATCGGCCATTTTCACCCTCGAACCGGGGGATCTGATCCTGACCGGAACCCCGGCCGGTGTCGGCCCGGTAAAAAGCGGCGACCGGGTGACCGTCGAAATCGAACAGGTCGGCCGCCTGGAAGTCAGCGTGGCATGAAGGAGAGCTTCGCCCTGATCGGACCGGGCCGGGTCGGCCAGGCCGTAGCCCGGCTGCTGGTAGAAGCCGGCTATCCGTTGCTCGCCCTGGTCAGCCGGGATGAAACCCGGGCTCGGCAGGCGGCACGTTTTGCCGGCTGTCCGCAAGCCGCCAGCACCGACCTGCAACGGGCAACCGCCGCCCGGCTGATCATGCTGGCGGTCCCGGACGATCAGCTGCGGCCGCTGGCGGCCCGGCTGCACCGGCTCGGCCTGCAACCAGGCACCCTGTTGATCCACTTCAGCGGTTTTCACCCGGCGGATATCCTGCTCACCGATGCCGAACAGCAGTTGCAGGCCTTGGCGATCCACCCCCTGCAGACTTTCGCCGACGCGGTGATGGGCACCCACAACCTGCCCGGCAGTCCCTGCTCCGTCGAAGGCAGCCCGGAGGCGCTGAGCCGGGGCGAAGAACTGGTCGAGGCGCTGGGCGGTATCCCCTTCCGCCTGCGCGGCGAACAGAAGGCCCTCTACCACGCCGCGGCCTGCGTCCTTTCCAACAACCTGGTCGCCAACACCCGGGCCGCCTGTGAAATATTCGCCGCCTGCGGCTTCGAACGGGAGCAGGCCTTCGAACTGCTCAAACCGCTGCTGAGCGGGACCCTGCGCAGCCTGACCACCCTCGGCCCCGACCTGGCCCTGACCGGTCCCCTCTCACGCGGCGACATCCAGACCGTAACCGCCCATCTCGACGCCCTCGCCAAGTTGCCCGACGACCTGCAGCAGATCTACCGCGTTCTGGGCCGCAAGGCGGTGCAGATCGGCCTGGAACGGGGCAGCCTGGATAAAAAAACAGCCGGAATGTTATCCCGACTGCTCGCACCCCCCGACTGAAAGCTGTCAACGGAAAACTGACGTCCGACTCGCCCTATGAATTTCCCCGACCTGCATCCTTGGGATCTCACCTACAGCGCTGCTATCGCCCTGCAGAAGGATCTGGCCACAAGGGTCGAGCTGCGCAACCGGCTGCGCCGGCCGCTGAGTCACGTCGCCGGCGTTGATGTCTCCTACCGCAAACATGGCGACCAGTTCTTCGCCGCGGTGGTGGTGCTCAGCTTTCCGCACCTGGAACCGATCGAGGTGGCGGACTTCAGCGCCCGGGTGAACTTCCCCTATATCCCCGGCCTGCTCTCCTTTCGTGAACTGCCGGTGCTGCTGCAGGCCTTCCGCCGCCTGCGGACGGTACCCGACCTGGTGCTGGTCGACGGCCAGGGGATCGCCCACCCGCGCCGCTTCGGCCTGGCCTCGCATCTCGGCCTGTGGCTCGACCTGCCGACCATCGGCTGCGCCAAGAGCCGTCTGACCAGCATGGCACAGATGCCGGAAGAGGACAAGGGCGCGACCAGCCCTCTGACTGACAAGGGAGAGCTGATCGGCACGCTGCTGCGCAGCCGGGCGCGGGTCAAACCGCTCTACATCTCGCCGGGGCACCGGCTCGACATCCCCACCGCGGCACGCCTGACCCTGGACTGTACCGGCCGCTACCGGATGCCGGAACCGACCCGCCTGGCGCACCTGGAAACCAACCGGCTGCGCAGAGAAGCGGAAGCCGCCCGGGTCTGAACCGCAAAAGGGGACAGTCCCCTTCACATCTCACATCTCACATCTCACATCTCACATCTCACATCTCACATCTCACATCCATCCTCAACTCACCACGTTCTGTGGTTTGCCAGCCAGGAAGGCTTCGATATTGGCCGTCAGGGTGTCGAACAACCGCTGCCGCGAGGCCCTGGTCGCCCAGGCGATATGCGGCGTGACGAAACAGTTCTGCGCTGCCAGCAGCCGGTTGCCGTGTTCGGGCGGTTCCAGAGTCAGCACATCAAGCCCGGCCCCGGCCAGCCGCTTTTCCTTCAGCGCGTCCGCCAGCGCCTCCTCGTCGATCACCCCGCCGCGGCTGGTGTTGATCAGGTAGGCGCCGCGTTTCATCAGCGCCAGGCGCTCGGCGTTGATCAATCGGCTCGTTTCTTCCGTCAGGGGGCAGTGCAGAGAGACCACGTCACTGGTTTTCAGCAGCTCCTCAAGCACGACAAAATGCACCCGCGCATAATCGAGATTTCCGTGATAACGGTCCGGGTTGCGGGTAAAGACCTGAACCTTCATGCCGAAGGCGGCGGCGATGCGCGCCACCCGCTGGCCGATCTGGCCGAACCCGACCAGACCGAAGGTCAATCCGGCCAACTCCACCTGCGGCCGATCCCAGAAGCAGAAGTCCGGGGCATCGGTCCAGTGCCCCCAGGAGGTCAGGTGGTTGTGATGGCCGACCTGCTGGGTCAACTCCAGCAGCAGGGCGAAGGTCATCTGCGCCACCGAAGCGGTCGAATAGGCCGGCACGTTGGTCACCGTCACGCCGTGTTCGCGGGCCGCCTCGAGATCGATGATATTGTAGCCGGTGGCGGTCACGCCGACATACCTGAGGTTCGGCAGAGCGGCGAAACGCGCCCGGTCGAACGTGACCTTGTTGGTCAGCACGATCTCGGCATCGCCGATCCGGGACAGCACCTCCGCTTCGGCACTGCGATCATAAACGCTGAGGTCCCCGAGCTGTTCAAGGGGTTCCCAGCTGAGGTCACCGGGATTGGCGGTATAAGCATCGAGGTAGACAATTTTCATAATAGTCGTCCGATTGTTGAAATTGAAATGACCCTGAATCCGGTTATTCTAGAGTAATCCGGGTTCAGGTTCAACCATGGCCACCTCATGAACACCAATAAAAACAACGCCGGGTTATGGATTTCTTTTGTTTATCATTGTCCAATGTTATGTCATTAATAGATTTCATCTTTACAGCTTGATCTATTGGTTGCCATCAGGAGGGACAACATGAATCCTTTTATCCTGAACTTCACTCCAACCGGCATGGTCCCCCGCCGTCACGACACCCCCCACGTCCCGATCAGTCCCGAGGAGATTGCCGACCAGGTTGCCCAGGCGGTTGAAGTCGGCATCACCATGGTTCACCTGCATGCCCGGGACCCCGACGGCACCCCGAGCCATGACCGTGATCTCTACGCCGAGATCATCCGCCGCATCCGTTCCTTCGCCCCCGAACTGGTCATCTGCGTCTCCCTCAGCGGCCGCCTGCGCCCCGATTTCGAATCCCGTTCCGCCCCCCTCGACCTGAGTGGCGAAGCCAAGCCGGACATGGGTTCACTGACCCTCTCGTCACTGAACTTCAGCCGCCAGGCGAGCATGAACGCGCCGGAGATGGTCCAGGGTCTGGCGCGAAAAATGTTCGCCAAGGGGATCCTTCCGGAACTGGAGGCTTTCGACGGCGGCATGATCAACTATGCCGATTATCTGCTGAACAAAAAACTGCTGCAGCCACCCTGCTATTTCAACCTGCTGCTCGGCAATCCGGCCAACGCCCAGGCCGACCCGCTCAGCCTCGGCGCCATGCTGGCCCAGCTCCCCCGGGACAGCGTCTGGGCCGCCGCCGGCATCGGCCGCAGCCAGACCCGGGCCGTCATGATGGGACTGGCGGCCGGCGGCGGGGTACGCATCGGCCTGGAGGACAACCTGCATTACGATGACGCGCGGAAGAAGCTGGCGACCAACCTCGAACTGGTGAAGCGCGTCCACCGCCTGGCCGCGGAACTGGAACGCCCGCTCATGTCCCCGGCCGAATGCCGGCAGCGCCTCAACCTGCTGCCCGGAAACGGCCGCTACGGCAGGACGCCGGCATGAAACCCCATGTCATGTTCGGCGTTCACCCCCTGTTCGGGGACTATGTCGACGCCATCCACACCAACGGCGGCTACCTGGCCCGCGTCATTCAGAATGTCGAGGAACCGCAGCGGCCGCAGGGAGAACGTTTTGCCGACGGCCTCGCGCGCTACCATACCTGGCTGAAAGCGAACGGACACACCACCGCGGTCAGGGTCGAGCGGCTCGACCGCTACCGGCCCGACCTGGCCGAAACGCCGCTGCTCGGGTTCCGCGGTCTGAAGGTTCTGCCGCTGGTCAACCGCCTGCGGGAGGAGTTCGGTCTCCACTTTCCGCCGCTGATCCACCCCGCGGCTGCAGTTTCACCGATGGCCGTTGTCGAAGAAGGCGTCTTCATCGGCGCAGGCGTCGTCATCGCCCCGCATGCCCGTATCGGGGCCTTCAGTCTCGTCAACCGGGGCGCGACCATCGGCCATGACGCCGTTGTCGAAGAGGGCGTGGTGGTCGGTCCGTCGTGCAGTACCGGCTCCGCAGTCCGGCTCCGCGCCGGGGCGGTACTCGGCATCGGCTGCACGGTGATCGAACGCCTGGAAATCGGGGAGGGCTCCTACGTCGCCGCCGGCGCGGTGGTGCTGCACGACGTTGCACCGAACAGGCTGGTGGCCGGCATCCCGGCCCGGGAGAAAAAGGTCCTCGGGAACACCGGCGGAGAGTCGACATGACAATCCCCCGCTGGTCGCTCATCCCCTACCAGCCGGCCCTGCAGCCGGTCTGGGATGAAGCGGTCAGTGCCGCCTGCAACGGTCATTTCATCTTCCGGCGCGACTACCTGGACTACCATGCCGACCGTTTCCGGGATGCCTCCTTCATCCTCCGCCGCAGCCGGAAGGTTGTCGCCCTGCTGCCGGCGCACCGGCGGGACGACAGCCTGGTTTCCCACGGCGGCCTGAGTTTCGGCGGCTGGCTGCAAGTTCCCGGCTGCCGCTTCCAGGATATCGAGGCCGGTTTCAACCTGCTCGCCGACACGATGGCGGAACAAAAGCTGCGACGGCTGAGCTACACCCCCATCCCCCACCCCTACCACAATGCGCCCTGCGAGCAGGACGGCTACCTGCTGCAGCGCCTCGGGGCACGCCTCGACGGCTCCCGGCTGGCGGCCTTCGCTGCCAATCCGGCCGACATCAAACGCCCCCATGAAATCAGGCGGCAGATGAAACGGGGAGCCGAAAACCTGCCGCTTGATTTTTTCGAGACCGACGATCTGCCGACCTTCTGGCAGCATCTTCAGGCTTTTCTGCGCCTGCGGCACGAGGCGGAGCCGGTTCACAGCCTCGAAGAAATCACCCTGCTGAAGCGGCGCTTCCCGGCACAGATCCGTTTCCTGGTCGGCCGGCACCGGCAGCGCTGGGCGGTCGGCAACGTGGTCTTCCTCCACCCGCGGGTGATCCGCTTTCAATACGGATTCCGCAGTCTCGACGATGCACGCCACCAGACCGTTTTCCGACTCTGGGACTGGGCCGTCTGCCAACCGGAGATGAAACGCCCGTGGATGGATCTCGGCACCTCCATGAACCCGGAAACCGGGGAGCTTGAAGCAGCCCTGCATTTCAATAAAGAAACCTTCGGCGCCCGCGGCATTCCCCTCAACCACTGGCGATGGGAGCCCTGACCATGCAATCGACACCTGACCGGCCGAGCTGGCTGGAACTGCCGGAGATTGAAAGTCCCTGGGGCACTCTCTGCTACGCCCAGAACGACGATTCGCTGCCTTTTACTCTGGCCCGGACCTATTTCGTCCGCGACATCCCGGCCGCCGCGGCACGCGGTGGGCACAGTCACCGCCGCAACCGGGAAGTCGTCTTCTGTATCCACGGCGCCTGCACCCTGTGGCTCTATGACCGCGAGGGACGGGAACTGCGTTTTCGGCTCGAACAACCGAGGCGGGGCGCCTACGTTCCGCCCGGCTGGTGGGTCGAACTCGGAGACTACAGCGAAGCCGCCATGACCCTGGTGATGGCCTCGCAAAATTATGATGAGGCGGACTATATCCGCGATCCCGAGGAGTTTTTCCATGCCGCGCCCTACCCGGATCCCGTTTATCGACCTCGGCCCTGAGATCGCCGCCATCCGGCCGCAGATCGAGGCGGCCATCGGCCGGGTGCTGGACAGTGGTCGACTGATTCTCGGTCCCGAACTGGAGGCCTTTGAAGCGGAATTCGCCGCCTGGCACGGGGCCCCGGTGGCAGTCGGCGTTTCCAGCGGCCTGGCGGCGCTGACGCTGATGCTGCAGGCCTTCGACATCGGTCCCGGCGACGAGGTGCTGGTGCCGGCCAACACCTATATCGCCACCTGGCTGGCGGTCAGCCGGGTCGGTGCGACACCGGTTCCGGTCGAACCCGACCCCCTGACCCGCAACATCGACCCGGACCGGCTGCAGGCGGCCCTCAGCGACAGAACCAGGGCCCTGCTGGCGGTCCACCTCTACGGCAGCCCGTGCGACATGGACGCCTTGAATGATGTCTGCCATCAGCACGAACTGCATCTTCTCATCGATGCCGCCCAGTCCTGCGGTGCCGCCTGGGACGGCAGCAAACCCGCCTGCCTCGGTGACGCCGCCGCGTTCAGCTTCTATCCCACCAAGAACCTCGGCTCGCTGGGAGAAGCGGGCGCCGTTATCTGCTTCGACCGGGACCGGGCGGAGCAGATCCGCCTGTTGCGCAACTACGGCATGCGGGATCATTACCGGCATCGATTCAAGGGGGAAAACGCCCGACTGGAAGAACTGCACGCGGCGGTGCTGCGCATCAAGCTGGACCGGCTCGATGCCGCCAACGAACGACGCCGAAACCTGGCGGCACGCTACCTGACCCATTTTGCCGACTGCGGGACCATTGTCTGCCAGCAGATCCCGCCGCGCGCGACCCCGGTCTGGCACCTGTTCACCCTCTGCCTTCCCGACCGCGACCGGGTCGCCCGGCAGTTGGCCGAACGGGGCATCGGCAGCGCCGTCCACTACCCCGTCCCCCCCCACCGTTCCGGCGCCTACGCGGACGATGCCGGCGGCTGGCCGGAGCTGCCGGAGACCGACCGCCTGGCCCGCAGCCTGCTGAGCCTGCCGCTCTACCCCGCCCTGACGGAAGCGGAGATCGATGAAATCGCAGCGGAAACCCTCACCGCCGTGGAGAATCTATGAGCCTTTTCCTTGAGCAGGCCCGCCAGGCGATCAACAACAACCGCCCTGGCGCGGCCCTTGAGCAACTGCAGCAGATGTTCGTGGAGATGCACAACCTGCCCGAGCTGCCCTTCTTTTCCGCGGGGCATCCGCAAGCCGATCAACTGCTCACGACGATCGCCCGCATGCTTCTGTCCGACTGCAAACCTGGGCCCGCGTCCCCCCCTCCGACAGGTCCGGCAGGCATCATCGCGACCCGGCTGTCCATCTATGGCGGCTGTACGACGTTGGTCGGAGACCTTGTCAACGCGTTGCCGGACAAGCCGCAACTGTGGCTGACAGAAGACGCACCGGAAAAAAACGCCCTGGCGCGAACCGGTCTACATTCCGCCCAGGTCGTCAAAGGAAAAGACTTTCCGGAAACAGCGGCGGAATTGATCCGGCAACTCGCCGCGGCTGAGCCCCAAACCCTTTTTCTGCTCCACGAACCGCAGGATGTCATAGCCGTGGTGGCGGCTGTCGCTTTAATGGAACGGGGAACCCGGGTCGTCCTGATCCATCACTGTGATCAGTTCCCCTCTGTCGGCATCTTTGTCGAGGGGATCAGGATTGTTGATCTGACACCGAGGGCCGCAGCCTTTTCCAGATACATCCTGGGCCTTGACAACGCCTGGCTGCCCCTCACCTGCCCTGACCCCGGCCCCTCGCGTAAACAGTTCAGGGGTTCCGGAACCCTGCGAACGGCCATGACCGGGCACACGGGAAAATTCAGCAGCATGAGCAATCCGGGCTATCCGGAGCTGGTTGCGACCATCCTGGCGAAAACAGGCGGGCAGCATGTGCATATCGGCCCGATAAAAAGCCCGCTGCTGCGACAGATCAGGAAAACATTGCAGACCCGCAATCTTCAGCCCTCAAGCTTCATCCAGATCGAGTCAGTTCCCAACCTGGCCGCGGCACTCGAAGAGCAGCACATTGATCTCGTTTTCAATACCTACCCCTTCGGCGGCGCCAGAGCCTCCGTCGAAACCATGGCCTCAGGGACGCCCATGGCATGGCATTCGCCCTGGGAGGAATTCGATCTCACGAGAACCCAGATGAAATATCCCGGCGCACCTGTCTGGCGCACCCTGGCCGATATTGACAAACTTTTATCCGGGGTGAATACGGCGTGGTTTACCGGCCAGGCCAAATCGGCCCGTGAACATTACCTGGAATTCCACCACCCGCGGCACTGGAGGAAGGCCTTCACGCAGGCGGATGTCGCCGGGTTCCAGGTGCCGCCCGCTTACTCCCGGCAGTCTGTGGTCCAGTCGATTCTTGACAATGCCCTGGCACGAAGAGATTTCACGAATATCCGCTGGCGCCGGCGGGAACGATTGATCATGAGCGCCCGCCGTCGCAAGGCCATTCTCAACCAATCCCTGTGAGCATTCAGGGACCGACCGGTTCATCGAGAACCGGACCATAAGCACAAAACCCCGGGCAGCAGATCTGCCCGGGGTTCTTTTTTCAGGACGGCAGCAAGCCGCCGAATCAGGATTCCAGCAGCACCCCCTGTGCCGCCGCCAGCCGGGCGATCGGCACCCGGTAGGGGGAACAGGAGACATAGTCGAGGCCGATATTGTGGCAGAAGATGACGCTGGAAGGCTCGCCGCCATGCTCGCCGCAGATGCCGAGCTTGATATCCGGCCGGGCCTGGCGGCCTTTTTCGCAGCCCATTTTCACCAGCTGGCCGACCCCCTCCTGGTCAAGCGCGACAAAGGGGTCGGTGGCATAGATCTCCTGCTCGATGTAGAAGGGCAGGAAGCGTCCCGAGTCATCACGCGACAGGCCGTAGGTGGTCTGGGTCAGGTCGTTGGTGCCGAAGGAAAAGAAATCCGCTTCCCCGGCGATCACGTCGGCGGTCAGGGCCGCCCGCGGCAGCTCGATCATGGTGCCGATCAGGTACTCGACCTCGACCCCGTACTCGGCGATCACCGCGTCGGCAACCCGCACCGCGTTGGCGCGCAGGATGGCCAGTTCCTTCACTTCGCCGACCAGCGGAATCATGATCTCGGGAACGATCGAGAAACCTTCATTTTTGATCAGTTCGCAGGCCGCCTCCATGATCGCCCGCACCTGCATATCGTAGATCTCGGGAAAGGTCACCGCCAACCGGCAGCCACGGTGGCCGAGCATCGGGTTGAACTCATGCAGGGACTCCACCTTGGTCTTCAGGGTGGCAGCGGACACCCGCATCTCGGCCGCCAGTTCATCAATCTCGGCGTCGGTCTGCGGCAAAAACTCGTGCAGCGGCGGGTCGAGCAGGCGAATGGTGACCGGCAGGCCTTTCATCTCCCGGAACAGGCCGATGAAATCCCCCTTCTGCATCGGCATGATCTTCTCCAGCGCCCGCTGCCGACCGTCAAGATCGGCGGCAAGGATCATCTCGCGTACCGCCATGATCCGCTCAGCCTCGAAGAACATGTGCTCGGTCCGGCAGAGGCCGATCCCCTCGGCACCGAAGGCGCGCGCCACCCGGGCGTCATGGGGCGTGTCGGCGTTGGTGCGCACCCGCAGGCGGCGGGTGTTGTCGACCCATTCCATCAGCTGCGAGAAATCCCCGGTCAGCTCCGGGTCAACGGTCGGCACCTTGCCCTTCATCACCTCGCCGGTGGAGCCGTCGAGGGTGATCAGCTCGCCCTTTTTCAGGGTCAGGCCGCTGAGCGTGGTCAGGGTCTCGGCCCGGTAGTCGACCTTGATGTCGCCGCAACCGGAGACACAGCACTTGCCCATGCCGCGCGCCACCACCGCGGCGTGCGAGGTCATGCCGCCGCGGGCGGTGAGGATCCCCTGGGCGGCGTTCATGCCGTGGATATCCTCGGGGCTGGTCTCGACCCGTACCAGGATCACCTTGTGCCCGCCCTTCGCCGCCTCCTCGGCTTCGTCGGCGGTGAAGACGATCTCACCGCAGGCGGCCCCGGGAGAGGCCGGCAACCCTTTGGCGATCACCTCGCGCGGCGCGGCCGGATCGAGGGTCGGGTGCAGCAGCTGATCGAGCTGTTCCGGCTCGACCCGCATAATCGCTTCCTGCTGGCTGATCAGCCCTTCGTTGACCATGTCGACGGCGATCTTGACCGCCGCCCTGGCCGTCCGCTTGCCGCTGCGGGTCTGCAGCATGTAGAGCTTGTGTTTTTCGATAGTGAACTCGATATCCTGCATGTCGCGGTAGTGGGATTCGAGGATATTCTTGATCTTCACCAGCTGCGCGTAGCATTCCGGCAGCACCTCTTCCATCGACGGCAGCTCGCTGTCGCCGCCGTCCCTGTTGATCGGCTGCGGGGTGCGGATACCGGCCACCACGTCCTCGCCCTGGGCGTTGACCAGGAACTCGCCGTAGAAGATCTTCTCGCCGGTGGAGGGATCGCGGGTGAAGGCGACGCCGGTGGCGCAGTCATCCCCCATGTTGCCGAACACCATCGACTGCACGGTGACCGCGGTTCCCCACTCGGCGGGGATATTGTTCAGCCGCCGGTAGGTGATCGCCCGCGGGTTCATCCAGCTGCCAAAGACCGCGCCGATGGCGCCCCAGAGCTGATCCTGCGGATCAAGCGGGAAGTCATGTCCCAACTCCTCCTTGACCCGGTTCTTGAAGCGGGCCACCAGCTCCCGCAGGTCGGCGGCAGTCAGGTCGGTGTCCTGGGCGACGCCGCGCTGCTCCTTCATCTGCTCGAGCAGATGTTCGAGGATGTCACCGTCCATGCCGAGGACGACGTTGCTGTACATCTGGATGAAACGCCGGTAGGAATCATAGGCGAAGCGCTCGTCGCCGCTCTGGGCGATGATCCCCTTGACGGTTTCGTCGTTGAGACCGAGGTTGAGGACGGTATCCATCATCCCCGGCATCGAGGCACGGGCCCCGGAACGAACCGAGACCAGCAGCGGGTTGGACGGGTCACCGAACTTCTTGCCCATCAGCTCCTCGACCTTGACGAGGTTGCGGGCCACTTCCTCACGCAATCCGGCAGGATAGGCGCGGTCGTTCTTGTAGAATTCGGTGCAGACCTCGGTCGTGAGGGTGAAACCGGCCGGCACCGGCAGCCCGATACTGGTCATTTCCGCCAGGTTGGCTCCCTTGCCGCCGAGCAGGTTGCGCATGTCACCGCGACCTTCAGCTTCCCCGTTGCCGAAGAAATAGACGTACTTCGTACTCATGACAACTCCTCCAGAAGTTACGGGGCAAAGCCCCAGGTTGAGAAATTTCCCCAAACAAACTAGATGCCTGCATGACAGACAGACAAAATCAGAAAAATTCTTTTGGCCGCCAAGGCGCCAAGGACACCAAGCAAAACAAAGACTTTATTAACGCAGAGGCGGAGAGACAGAGAGGGAACCTTCAGGGCTCAAGGTTTAAAACCGATTCCGGATTTTTCTCTCCGGTTCCGTGACTCTGTGTCTCTCCGTTAAAATCGATTTTGACTTTCTTGGTGCTCTTGGTGCCTTGGCGGCTCATGATTATGCCCCTAAAGGCAAACGCCCGAATCAGGAGATTCGGGCGAAGTCGGCAATTCCGGCAAACAGTTCAGCAACCATGGTCAGCAGGGCGAGGCGATTGGTCTTGACCGCCGCGTTCTCGGCCATAACCATGACGCCGTCGAAGAAGGCGTCGACCGCCGGTCGCAACCCGGCGATAGTCTGCAGGGCGGCCGCGTAATCCCCATTCGCGACCTGCTCCGCCACCCGCTGCGCCGCCAGTTGCTGCGCCGCCAGCAGATCTCCCTCGCATTGCGATTCGAACAGGGCCGGGTCGACAGCCGCCTCGGTCCCGCCCTTGATGATATTGACCACCCGCTTGAAGGCAACCGCCAGCGGCTCGAAATCCGCCTGTCCCTTGAGGGCGGCAAGCGCCTCGATCCGCGCCCAGGCATCGAGCGGATCATCGAAACCGGCGGCCAGCACCGCGTCAACCACGTCGGCCGGAACCTCTCCCTGCATATTCTGGAAGCGGCCGCGGAAGAACGCCAGCACGTCATTCACGACCTCGTCCGCAGGACGGGTCAGTTTCTCGCCGAGCAGCCCGACACCCCGGCCGATCAGCTCGGCGAGGGACAGGCGGTAACCCCGGTCCTGCAGAATGTTGAGCACCCCAATGGCGCTGCGCCGCAGGGCATAGGGGTCGGCGCTGCCGGTCGGAATCAGGCCGACGCCGAAACAGCCGCAGATGGTGTCGATCTTGTCGGCGATGGAGACAAAGGCGCCGACAGAGTCCGTGGGCAGATCGCCGCCCGCCTCGATCGGCAGGTAATGCTCGTAGATGGCCGTCGCGACCCGCTCATCCTCCCCCTCAAGCCGGGCATATTCGCAACCCATGACTCCCTGCAGTTCGGGGAACTCGTAGACCATGCCGGTCTCGAGATCGCACTTGGCCAGCAGCGCGGCGCGCTCGGTCTGCGCCACCGCCTCCGGCTCGAACTGCTCGGCGAGGCCTCTGGCGAGGGCGGTAAACCGCATCACCTTCTCGTAACTGGTGCCGAGCTTCTGCTGGTAGACCACCTTCTTCAGTGCTTCGAGGCGGGTTTCCAGCTTGACCTTCTGATCCTCGGTCCAGAAGAACATGGCATCCGAGAGCCGCGCGCGCAGCACCCGCTCATTTCCCCGGGCGACCACCGAGAGATCCTCGGCGCGGGTGTTGGAAACGGTGATGAAATTCGGCAGCAGCCTGCCGTCAGCATCGCTGACGGTGAAGTAACGCTGGTGCTCGCGCATGCTGGTCACCAGCAGTTCTCGCGGCAGCTGCAGGTAGTCCGCTTCGAAGCCGCCGGCCACCGGGGTCGGATCCTCGACCAGGTAGGTGATCTCGTCAAGCAGTTTCTCATCGAGATTGACCACACCGCCGATCGCCTCGGCGGCCTGCTTAACGCCGTCGGCAATCAGCGCCCGGCGTTTCTCCGGGTCGGCGATGACGAACCGCTTTTCCAGTTCGGCCAGCCACTGCTCGCAGCCGCTGACGGTGAAACTCTCCGGGGCCATGAAACGGTGACCGCGCGACTGATCGCCGCTGGTCAGATTGCCGAAACCAAAAGGCACCACCCGGCCGTCGTAGAGGGCGACGATCCAGTGGACCGGGCGGGCGAAACGGACGTCGAGATCCTTCCAGCGCATCGACTTGCGAAACGGCAGGCCGGTCACCGTGCGTTCGAGAATCTCCGGCAGCAGGTCGCAGGTCGGTTTGCCCTCGATCACCTTGTCGATGGCGACGTAGGCGCCCTTGTCGGTCTCGATGGTGCCGAGATCAGAGACATCGACCCCGTTGCTGCGGGCGAAGCCGAGCGCGGCCCTGGTCGGCTTGCCGTCGGCATCGAAGGCGACCTTCAGCGAAGGACCGGTCAGTTTCAGCTCCTGGCGCGGGGTTTCGGCGGCCAGGTCGGCAACGGCGATGGCGATGCGCCGCGGCGTGGCAAAGGTGCGGATGGCACCACAGGCCAGCCCGGCGGCAGCGAACTCCTTACGTAACAGCCGTTCAAGATCACGCCGGGCGGGGTTCAGAAATCCGGCCGGGATCTCTTCGGTACCGATTTCAAGAAAAAGTTCAGAGGACATGTATGAAAACTCCGGGAGTCAGGAGTCAGGAACCAGGAGCTGAAACCGGAAGACCGGCAGCTTGAGCCCTGGATGCCGACCAACTTATTTTTTCAGCAGGGGATAACCCATCTTTTCACGCTGCTTGACGTAGCACTCGGCGCAGGCCCGGGAGAGGTTGCGCACCCGGCCGATGTAGTGGGCGCGCTCGGTCACCGAGATCGCCCCGCGGGCGTCGAGCAGGTTGAAGGCATGCGACGACTTGAGGACGAAGTCGTAGGCCGGGAAGACCAGCTCCGCCTCGGCCAGCCGCAGGCACTCCTTTTCGTACATGTCGAACAGCGTGAAGAGCATCGCCGTATCGGCCTGCTCGAAATTGTAGTGGGAGAACTCCACCTCGGTCTGGTGGTGGACATCACCGTATTTCAGGCCGCCGCCCCAGTCGAGGTCGTAGACGTTGTCGACCCCCTGCAGGTACATGGCGATCCGCTCGATACCGTAGGTGATTTCACCCGAAACCGGCTTCAGGTCGATGCCGCCGACCTGCTGGAAGTAGGTGAACTGGGTGATCTCCATGCCGTCCAGCCAGACCTCCCAGCCGAGCCCCCAGGCGCCGAGGGTCGGCGACTCCCAGTCATCCTCGACAAAGCGGATGTCATGCTGGGCCGGGTTGAGGCCGAAGCTTTTGAGCGAATTGAGGTAGAGCTCCTGGATATCCTCCGGGGCCGGCTTGAGAATCACCTGGAACTGGTAGTAGTGCTGCAGCCGGTTCGGGTTTTCGCCGTAACGACCGTCGGTCGGCCGTCGGGACGGCTCGACATAGGCGACCTTCCACGGTTCGGGGCCCAGGGAACGCAAAAAGGTCGCCGGATGAAAGGTTCCGGCGCCCTTTTCCATATCATAGGGCTGCTGGATGATGCAGCCCTGTTCCGCCCAGTAGTTCTGCAGGGCGAGGATCAGATTCTGAAAGGTCACGACTCCTCCAAGTGCTGCCGGCAGCGGGACCGCCGGATAGTATACTGTATACAGTTTTTCAAGGGGGCATCATTCTAACCCGCGCCCCGGGGGGTGTCAAGAATGACCGCCCCCATCGGACGGCCGCGGCGCCGCCGGCAGGGGTTCCAGGCGATCAAGGAATTCCCGGCTTTTGATCCTCCGCGGCAGCTGCGCATCGAGGGCCGCGGTACAGAGCGGCGCCCCCTCGCCGAGGGTGGTGGCGCCGAGATGGAAACCGGCGAATCGGTCGGCGGGTGTCTCCCGGCAGCGGGCCAGGCTGCCGAGGGTCGCCAGCGAGACCGGTCGTGCGCCCGGCACCCGGCAAACCGGGCAGAGACTGCCGCCCTGCTCGGCGCTGAAATGCACCTGCTCCGGCAGCGCTCCGCCGCAGACCGCGCAATGCAGCAGGTGCGGCTCGTGCCCCGAGAGCCGCAGCAGCCGCAGCTCCAGCAGCAGCCGGTACTCGGCGCAGCCGCCGTCGACATCGAGCTGGTCGAGCAGAGACTTCAGCATCGCATAGACCTCCGGATGCGCGCCCCCCTCGCCGAACAGCGCCGTCACCAGTTCACAGCCGTAGGCGGCCAGCGCCAGCGCCTTCAGGTCTCGCCGCAACCCGTCCCGCAGGTCGAGCAGTTCGGCCTCCTGCAGGTTGAGCAGGGAGGAATTGGGCCGCTGCCGCCAAATCAGCCGCACGCCGGAAAAAGGCTCCAGCGCCGCCCCGAAACGCTTGCGGCTCTTGCGCGCCCCGCGCGCGAACCCCTTCAGCAGTCCCTGCTCCGGAGTGAAGAAGGTGACGATACGGTCGCTCTCACCGTAGTCGATATGCTGCAGGATGATGGCGTCGCTTTTCTGCGGGTGCATGGGGAACCGGTCCGGATTGAGGATTGTGATGTTCTCAAGAGAAAACACGTGCAGCTTTTTTGAGAACAAACATAAAGAGAGTTGTCCGCCCCTCCCCCCTACTTCAGATACTGGATAAACATCGTCGCGGTGGCGAAATAGATCAGGATGCCGGTGATATCGTTGGCGGTCTGGACGAAGGGGGTGGCGGCGATGGCGGGATCGACGCCGATTTTCTTGAAGAAGGTCGGGGCGAGGACGCCCATGGTGGCGGCGACACTCATGGCGACGGTCATCGCCAGGCCGACCACCATGCCGAGATAGGGATTGTGATGCCATCCCCAGGCGACCAGGCCGACGGTCAGGCCGCAGACCACGCCCATGATCATGCCGACCCGCATTTCCTTGAAGAGCACCTTGCGCAGGGTGGTCATGTCGATCTTGCCGGTGGCGAAGCCGCGCACAACGATGGTCGCCGACTGACCGCCGACATTGCCGCCCATGCCGGTGATGACCGGGATGAAGGAGATCAGGGCGATGACATCCTTGATGGTGACCTTGAACAGCCACATCAGGTAACCGGTCGCGACCCCGCCGAAGAGGTTGGTGATCAGCCACGGCAGCCGCAGCCGGGCGATCTTGAAGGCCTGGTTGCCGAGCAGCAGCTCCTCCTCGTTGGCGCCGGCCATCTTGTAGATATCCTCGGTCGCCTCTTCGCGGATGACGTCGATGACATCGTCGACGGTGATCAGACCCATCAGCTTGTTGCTCTCGTCGACAACCGGCACGGCGAGGATGTTGTACTTCTCGACTACCCGCGCGACCTCCTCCTGGTCCATGTCGGTACGGACGCTGATGACGTCGCGGATCATCACGTCGCGCAGCACGGTGGCGGGCGAGACGGTCAGCAGCTGGCGCAGCGACAGCACCCCGACCAGGTGGTTGTGCTCATCGGTGACATAAAGATAGAAGACCATCTCGACATCGTCGGCCTTCTGGATCGAACCGATCGCCTCCTTGACGGTCAGATCCTCGCGCAGCGAGAAGATCTCGGTCGACATGATGCCGCCCGCACTGTCCTCCTCGTACTGCAGCAGTCCCTCGATCTCCTCCGAATCCTCATCCTTCATCAAGTTGAGAACTTCGGCGGCGAGATCCTCCGGCAGGTTCTGGACGATGTCGGCGGCATCGTCGTAGGGCATGTTCTGCAGGATGATGCTGATCTGCACCCCGGTCAGCTGTTCCAGCAGCCGGGCGCTGAAGGCGTGATCGAGCTCGGCCAGCACCTCGCCCGCCACCTCGGGTTCACGGATCAGGTTGAACAGCTCCTGCTGCTCCTTCGGGTCGAGATAGCGATAGAGATGAGCGATGTCGGCGGGGTGAATCTTGCCGAGCAGTCGGGAGATATTCTGGGTGGCACCACGCCGCAGCAGGCGGCGGATGGTTTCGAGGAGTCGCTGCAGTTTCGGTTCCATGTGAAGAAGGCCTCCTCGAAGAAGGGATGATCCCCGGCCTCAGCCTCAGGGGGCGGTGTCACAAGCGTGTCAATCTAACACCACCCCTCCGAGCTGTCAATTGCCCTCGGTCGGCGGCAGGCCGGGAGTTCCGGCCCCTGAAGAGGGCGGCGGAACCTGTACCCCTCGCGGCTGCCCCGGCCGGGCCTGGCCGGGCCTGCCGGGGGCCACCCGGCGGTTTCCGGAACGGGGCGGCTCGAAAACGAACTCCCATTCCCGGTAGCTGGCGGCATCGGCGAATTTCTCGTATTCCTTGGCAAAGCCGTCCTTCTTGAACGGCACCTGCTTGCTGTCGCTGCGCACTCCCTTGATCCGGCCGCCGGAACGTTTATCTTTAATGATCACGAAGTCCTCTCCGGTCATCGGATCCTTGTACAGCTTGCGGATATGCCTGACGGTGCCGGGGAAACGCGGGTCTTTAAGCAGGTCTTCGAGGGAGGAGGGCAGCAGCCCGGTCTTGCCGCCGTGCTTGACGCTGAAGTAGCTCTCGATCGCCCGCCGGTACTGGTCCCCGCGAAACAGCAGCTCCTGCTCCTTGGCCCGCTGCACCACGGTGCGCCAGGTCGAGCCGGCGATCCCCATGCTCAACCCCATGATCACCACCATCACCAGGACAATCATCAGGGTGATGCCATGCTGGTTGCGCAGCGGACGGATTCTTTTATCGACAGACGTTCGCATAACGTCGAACAGGATACCCCATGACGGGACGCAGGGCAAAAAGAACCACGGGCTCTCACAGCTCATACAGAATTTCAGAAGTAAAAACTGATTTTGAGACTTTTTTGAGAACCGTCTGGTAGAATCAGACCTGAATCAGTGGGTTCAGGCCGGATGAAAGAGTGTAAGGGCTTGACCTGAATGTGATTTTCAAAAATCTGAGCCGCACCCACAGGTTCGCCGGTGATTTTTGGAAAGTGCAGGCGGGGTCAATGACTTGTGCTGTTTGCCGGCAATGAAGTCACTGATTCAAGCACAGGCATAGGCAAATCATTTCGTGACCTTGGAGGGAGTGTGATGCTTCTGGACGTGACCCTGGAATCCGCAAGCCTGCTGATGGTTGCCTTCATGGCGTACAAGATTCTGCAGATCAATGCTGACCCGACCTTTCACGGGCAGCCGGGACTCGGTTCCATCGTCACCGGAACCCTCCTGATCGGGGTCGCCCTGCTGCTGGATATCTCGGACAATTTCACGCGCCTGAGCTTTCTGCTTACGGCCGGGGACACATCCACCGAAGCTTTCCTTGAAAAAACGGCTTACCTGTGCGGCTACGCCTTCCTCGCCCGGGGATTCTGGAAATGGCTTCCCATCCTGCAGGAACGACAGCGTCTCAGGGGAGTACTGTCCGAGCAGAACAAGGTCCCGTTTCAGACCCGGCAATCACTGCAGATCCAGGGAAACCTCTCCGAAGCCATCACCGCGTCCATCGACGACGCCATCTTCATGATCAGCAGACGGGGAGAAATTTCCTTCTGCAACCCGGCCGCGACCAGGCTGTTTTCCCATAACGACGGAACAGCTCACCCCCTGTCCTTCAACTCGGTGTTCTCACCCTCCGGCACAGACCGGAAAGCCACCGAAGGCTTTAACGCCCTGCGCGATGACAGCAGCAGAGGGAGCTGGAAAACGGTCGAAGCCATCGCCGAAAGGCCGGGTGGAGAAAAATTCCCGGTCGAACTCTCGACCTCCGTGGTCGGTTTCAGTGACGACTGGAACAGACTTTGCGTCGCCCGTGACATAAGTGCCAGAAAACGCCTGGAGGCCGAAAACAACGAACTGCTCAGACAGCTGCGGCATGGACAGAAGATGGAAGCCCTCGGCCTGCTGGCGGGCGGCATCGCCCATGATTTCAACAATATCCTGTCCGCCATCATCGGCTACAGCGAAGTCGCCCTGACCTGTATCAAGGACAACCCGACCGCGAAAAAAAGCATCGAAGAAATCCTCAGGGCGGGTGAGCGGGCGGCAGATCTTATCAAACGGATCTCCACCTTCAGCAACAATCAGGAAACCGAACTGACCCCCATGAGCCTGTCCCCGGTGTTGAAGGAAACCGTCGAATTGCTGCGCGAGGTCATTCCGGCAACAATCACCATCGAAGAGCATATCGATGAGGATGAGAAGATCATCCACGGCAGCTCAACCCAGATCCACCAGGTGCTGATGAATCTCTGCATCAACGCCGGCCACGCCATGCCCGAAGGCGGCACCCTGTCCATCGAGATCTCTCCCGTCGAAGTCACCCGGAACCACCTGCCCAAGGGCAGCAGTTTTCCCACGGGACAGTACATGCGGCTGCAGATCAGGGATACCGGTCACGGCATCGAGGAGGATATCCTCGACAGAATCTTCGACCCTTACTTCACCACCAAGAGAATCGGCAAGGGGTCGGGGCTCGGCTTGTCGATCGTACACGGCATCGTGAAAGACCATCATGGCTGGATCACCGTCGACAGCCAGGTCGGTGTCGGAACGACCTTCCAGATTTTCCTGCCGACCCTGGAAACCTCAATCCACAGGCAACCGCCCAAAAGTCCGCCGGACAAATCCGCCTCTGCTACCGATTATCCCCGTCCAGGAGATCTCCCAGTGCCCCCAGCAGCGACCCCTCACCTTTGCGGCCGCCGCGCATCGCCGGAGCACTGGCGATCACCCGGTCGGCCAGACGGGAGAAGGGCAGCGACTGCAGCCAGACCGTACCGGGCCCGGTGACGGCAGCAAAGAAGATCCCCTCACCGCCGAACACGGCATTGCGGATGCCGCCGACGAACTCGATGTCGTAGCTGACCCGCGGCTGCAGGGCGACCAGGCAGCCGGTATCGACTTTCAGGGTCTCGCCGGGGGACAGATCGCGGCGGATCACCATGCCGCCGGCGTGGGCGAAAGCCAGCCCGTTCCCCTTCAGACGCTGGAGGATGAACCCCTCGCCGCCGAACAGGCCGACACCGATCTTCTTCTGGAAGGCGATGTCGATCGCCACTCCCTTGGCGGCGCAGAGAAAAGCCTGTTTCTGGCAGAGCATCTCGCCGCCCATCTCCGTCAGGTCAAGGGGAACGATCTTGCCCGGATAGGGGGCGCCGAAGGCGACCCGCTGCTTGCCGATGCCACGGTTGCTGAAGGCGGTCATGAACAGACTCTCGCCGGTCAGCACCCTTTTCCCCGCGCCGAAGATCTTCTCCATCACCCCACCCGACGCGTGGCTGCCGTCACCGAAGATGGTCGCCATCTCGATGGCGCCGTCCATGTACATCATCGCCCCGGCCTCGGCGACGGCGGTTTCCCCCGGATCGAGCTCGATCTCGACGAACTGCAGGTCGTCACCGAAGATCTCGAAATCGATCTCGTGCGCCGGGGCGAAGCCGTCCCGGGCCGGCCGCCGGAGATGGAACCCCTTGCGGCGCAGGAAGTCGAGGAAGGCCGAAAACCGCTCCTCGGGAATGCCGTAACCGGCGCACAGCACTGAGCGGTCGACACCCCGATTGTATTCGCTGACGAAGCGCTGGTATTTATCGCGGGTGGTGGTTGGATCGGGCATGGGGGGCTCCTTCGAGGTTCGAGGTTCGAGGTTCGAGGCTCAAGGCTCAAGGCTCAAGGCTCAAGGCTCAAGGCTCAAGGTTCAAGGTTCAAGGTTCAAGGTTCGAACAAACTTGTTCTCGCCTCGTGCTTCTCCGCCTGTTCTCACATCTCACATCTCACATACACCGTTTTAATGCGCCTCTCGCCAGTTCTTCCCTACCCCCACATCCACCACCAGCGGCAGGTCAAGCTCCAGCGCCGTCTCCATCTCCTCCTTCACCAGCGTCCGCATCTCCTCGAGTTCCCCTTCCGGCACCTCGAACACCAGTTCGTCATGCACCTGCAGTACCATGCGGGATGAGAGTTCTTCAGCGTCGATGCGCCGCTGCACCCTGAGCATCGCCAGCTTGATCAGGTCGGCGGCCGAACCCTGCACCGGGTAGTTGATGGCGTTGCGCTCGGCGTAGCCGCGGATGGCGCCGTTTTTGCTGTCGATCTCCGGCACCGCGCAGCGGCGGCCGAGCAGGGTCGTCACGTACTTGTGCTCTTTGGCCTCGGCGATGCACTTGTCCATGAAGGCGCGGATCTTCGGGTAGCGGGCGAAGTAGCCGTCGATGTACTCCTGCGCCTCCTTGCGACCGATGCCGAGCTGTTTGGCGAGGCCGAAAGCGCTGATGCCGTAGATGACGCCGAAGTTGATCGCCTTGGCGCTGCGGCGCATCTCGTCGCTGACCATCTCGGGAAAAACTCCGAACACCTCGGCGGCGGTGCGACGGTGGATATCCTCGCCGCTGCAGAAATGTTCCTTGAGGGTGGTTTCCTCGGCCATGTGGGCGAGCAGCCGCAGCTCGACCTGCGAGTAGTCGGCCGACAGCATCAGGCAGCCCGGCTCCGGGATGAATCCCTCGCGGATACGCCGCCCCTCCTCGCTGCGGATCGGAATATTCTGCAGGTTCGGATCGGAGGAGGAGAGCCGCCCGGTGGCGGTCACCGCCTGGTTGAAGGAGGTGTGGATGCGCCCGCTTTCCTCATGGATCAGCTTCGGCAGGGCGTCGGTGTAGGTCCCTTTCAGCTTGGCCAGCGAGCGGTAATCGAGAATCAGCCGGGCGATCTCATGGTCTTCGGCGAGCTTGTTGAGGACTTCGACATCGGTCGACCAGCCGGTCCTGGTCTTCTTTCCCTTCGGCAGCTTGAGGCGTTCGAAGAGAACTTCGCCGAGCTGTTTCGGCGAGGCGACGTTGAAGGGGCCGCCGGCCAGCTGGTGGATGCCGCTTTCGAGGGCCTGCAGCTTGTCGCTGAACTCCCGCGACAGCCCGGCCATGAAGTCGGCGTCGATGCGCACCCCGGTGATCTCCATCCGGGTCAGCAGCTGCTCCAGCGGCAGTTCGACCTCGCGGAAGAGCTTTTCCTGCCCGGTCTCCTCCAGCAGTGGTGCCAGGATTTCGGCCAGCCGCAGGGTGATGTTGGCATCCTCGGCGGCGTAGGTCACCGCCCGCTCGATTTCGACCTCGGCGAAACTGATCCGGTTCTTGCCCTTGCCGCAGACCTCCTCGAACTTGATCGGCCGGTAGCCGAGCAGTTCGGCGGCCATGGCGTCCATGCCGTGGGACTTGGCGGCCGGACGGGCCAGGTAGGAGGCAAGCATCGGGTCGAAGACCAGCCCTTCGAGGGTCAGCCCGGCATGGTGCAGCACCAACGCGTCGAACTTGGCGTTCTGGGCGATCTTGCCCTTCTCCGGATCGGCGAACAGCGGCGCCAGGCGCTTCAGCACCAGTTCCCGGTCGAGCTGCGGCGGAGCGCCAAGATAGTAATGGCCGAGCGGCAGGTACCAGGCCTGCCCGGCTTCGACGGCAAAGGAGAGACCGACCAGTTCGTCGCGCAGCGGATCGAGGCCGGTGGTCTCGGTATCGAAGCAGAAACGCTCCGCCGCTTCCAGCCGCTGCAGCAGCTGCTCGAAATCGGCCTCGCTCAGCACCGCCCGGTAACTGCCGGCAACCGCCTGCGGGTCGCTGGAGAACTCATCCAGCAGGCGCTGGAACTCACATTCCCTGAACAGCTCGGTCAATTGCTCGCGATCGGGCTCACCGGGAGTCAGGACCTCGCGGTCCAGTTCCAGCGGCAGGTCATCGACCAGGGTGACCAGTCGCCGCGAGAGCCGCGCCTGGTCGGCAAACTGTTCGAGATTGGCGCGCCGCTTCGGCTGCCTGATCTGGTCGAGCCGGGAGAGCAGACTCTCAAGATCACCGAACTGATCGATCAGCAGCTTCGCCGTCTTCTCGCCGATGCCCGGCACCCCCGGAACATTGTCCGAGCTGTCACCGGCCAGCGCCTGGACCTCGACCACCTTGTCCGGACTGCCGAAACGCTCGCCCACCTCCGCCGGACCGAAACGTTTGTCCTTCATGGTATCGAGCAGGCTGACCCGCTCGTCGACGATCTGCATCAGGTCCTTGTCGCCAGTCACCACCGTCACCTCCAGGCCCTCCGCCGAGGCTTTGCGCGCCAGGGTGGCGATAATATCATCCGCCTCGTAACCGGGCTCTTCGAAGGCGGCCAGGCGGAAACCCTGCACCACCCGCTTGATCAGCGGAATCTGCGGCACCAGATCCTCCGGCATGGCGGCACGGTTGGCCTTGTATTCGGGATAGATCTCGGTACGGAAGGTCGGCCCCCGACTGTCGAAAACCACCGCCAGGTAGTCGGGCTGCTCATCACGAATGATCTTCAGCAGCATCGAAGTGAAACCGTACACCGCATTGGTGGCCATGCCCCTGGAATTGCTCAGGTGGCGGATGGCGTAATAGGCGCGATAGATATAACTGGAGCCGTCAATCAGGTAGAGACGGGGGCTGGACATGAATCCTCCTTGAACAGTCCTGAACCCGCGGGGTCAGGACGGAATCGAAAAAAACGACACGAATGCTCACTGTAAACCATTGACGGCAACAGTCCAACCCTTGCCGTGACTTTACCCTGGCCGGAGCTGAAACCCGTCATTTGCACAGATCAAAAACCGCGCTTAGCAGCTTGCTTTTTCAGCATCTTACGCCTATTCTTAGAACACCCTGAACCCGTGAGTTCAGTCCCGAAGCTCACTGGTCCGGCAAAACATTTTCCTGATTCATTGACTAGGTGGCCCGCGGGCGACACCGATGATATTGACGTTCCTACAGAAAAACACCAGGGGGATCTTTCTGCTGCTGAGCATTCTGCTCGGCCTCGCGACAGGTTATTTCTGTGCGGTTCTGCTCGGGCTGTTGCTGCAACCGGGAGCGCCGGAGCCGGTTCGGCAGCCGACCCGCATGACGCGACCGGCACGCAAACCGGTCCTGAATGACTACCAGGCGATCCTGCAGCGCAATATCTTCAATTCGGCCGGCGGCAAACTGAGCTTCGCTCCCTCGACCCCGACCCGCGGCACGCCGACGGCAACGACCTCCGCCGGGGGCAACTGGACCCTGGTCGGCACCGTCAGCGGCGGCAGCAAACCACTGGCGGCCCTGGCCGGCAACGGCAAAACCAGAACCTACCGGCTCGGCGCCAAGCTGCCCGGGGGGGCGCAGCTGACGAAAATCGAACGCAGCAAAGTCACCCTGACCCTGGCGGGTGGCCGGCAGCAGATCCTCGAACTGCCGAAAAAGAGCGCGCCCTCCCGCCCCCGAGCCAGGACCGCGGCCGTCCGGGCGGGGAACAGAAGACCGGTCGGCAAACAGGACTACGCGGTTCGTTCCCTGGGGAAAAATCGCTGGCAGATTCCCCGCAGCGCCGCGGAAAAAGCCCGCTCCAACATCGGCGAACTGCTCAAACAGGCCCGGGTCGAACCCTACGTCGTCAACGGCAGCACCGAAGGCTTTGTGATCAAGATGATCAAACCCGGCAGTCTCTTCAACCAGATCGGACTGCGGGTCGGTGATGTTCTCCACGAAATCAACGGGGTTCCCCTCGATTCCCCGGAAAAGGCCCTGCAGGTCTTTCAGCAGCTGCGCCAGGCCAGGCAGATCAATGTCTCCCTGGAGCGCCGAGGCAATCCCATGACCTTCAGCTACGAAATCGATTGACGCGATGAAAACGATGATAATGATGAACACTTCCCGATATCACCAATGGCAGGCGCGGGTGTTTTTCCCGACCCTGCTGATCCTGCTGTCACTGTTTTTGTCGACTGCCCCCCTGTGGGCCGCGCCGACAAAAGCTCCCCGGGACGACCAGATCTCCCTCGACTTCAAGGATGTCGAACTGACCGACCTGATCCAGACCATGTCGGAGTTGACCGGCCGCAACTTCCTCTACGACGAAAAAGTCCGCGGCAAGGTCACCATCGTCTCTCCCCGCGGCATGAAGCTGAAAGACGCTTATCAGCTCTTTCTCAGCGTGCTGCAGGTCAAGGGTTACACGGTGGTGCCAAGCGGCAAGGTCAACAAGATCGTCCCGATCAAGTCCGCCCGGCAGGAGAACCTGCCGGTCACCAGCCGGCGCAGTGACGAAGCCTACGTCACCCGGCTGATCACCCTGACCTACGCCAACGCCTCCGACCTGGCCTCGACGATCCTGACGCCGTTGATTCCGAAGACCAGCAACATTGTCGCCTTCGCCCCGTCCAACACCCTGGTCATCACCGACAGCGCCGCCAATATCGAACGGCTGGTCAAGATCATCAAGCAGCTCGATGTCCCGGGCAACCTCGGCCAGATGGAGATCTTCACCCTCAAGAACGGCGACGCCGAAGAGATCGCCAAGATCGCCAACAGCATTATCGGCCAGGCCGGCGGCGCCACCGGCCGCCGGGCGCGCGCCGCGCGCAATGTCAAGACCGCCGGCAGCGCGGTTGCCAGCCGGGTGATCGCCTATCCGCGGACCAACGCCCTGATCGCCATCGCCGATGCCGAAGAGATGGAAACCCTGCGCGGCCTGATCGCCCAACTGGACGGCGAATCGGGTGACGAGCGGGCCCATATCAATGTCTATTACCTGGAGAACGCCGACGCCGAAACCCTGGCCAAGACCCTGAATGAAATCATCACCGGCATGCGCACCCAGGCCCGCACCCAACCGACGGCCAAGGGCGGCAAAGGGGGCAACCCGATCGCCAGGGGACCGGTGTCGATCACCGCCGACAAGCCGACCAACGCCCTGCTGATCAACGCCAGTCCCGAGGCCTACACCACCATCAAGGGGATCATCAAGCAGCTCGACATCAAGCGCAAACAGGTCTACGTCGAGGCCCTGATTCTTGAACTCTCGATGGATGCCACCCGCGAGGTCGGCGCCTCGCTGCAGGGCGCGCTCCAGATCGGCAACAACAGCGTAGTCCTCGGCACCAGCAATCTCAACTCCGGAACGGCCAACTTCGGCAGCCTCTCCCCGGCATCCGGCAGCCAGGTGCCGAGCCTGCTGACCCAGACCATCAACGGCCTGCTGCTCGGCGGGCTGTTCAGCCCGATCACCACCACCGGCCCGGACGGCAACGAGATCACCATCCCGGCCTTCTCCGCCCTGATCCGGCTCTCCGAAACCAGCACCGATGTCAACATCCTCTCGGCGCCACGGCTGCTGACCTCCGACAACGAAGAAGCAGAGATCATTGTCGGCTCCAATGTGCCGATCATCACCAGCCGTCTGACCGACACCGGCGGCACCGGGCTGGCCCAGTCGGTGGCGGTGGAACGTCAGGACGTCGCCCTGACGTTGCGTTTCACCCCCCAGGTGACCGAGGGCAACCTGGTGCGGCTCAATGTCTTCCAGGAAATCACCGATATCGCTCCCGCGAACCCGGCCATCGGCGACCCGGCCGAGGTCGGACCGACCTTCACCAAGCGTCAGCTGCGCAACACGGTCCTGGCCGAAGACGGCAAGACCATCGTTCTCGGCGGGCTGATCGGCACCAATATCCAGGCGACCGAATCCAAGGTTCCGCTGCTCGGCGACATCCCCTTCCTCGGCCGCCTGTTCCGCTCCGAAGGCACCTCGGAACAGAAAACCAACCTGCTGGTCTTCATCACGCCGAAAATCATCCGCACCTCCAAGGACCTGACCGACATCACCCTCAAGGCGCAGATGACCGGTGAGGAATTCCAGACCGAGGCGCTGCGCAAATCGGTGCCGCGCAACGCCCTGATCACCAATATCCGCGGCAGCGATGACGCGGACGAGGAAACCCCGCGGCCATGATCCAGTGGACGCGACTCGGCGAACTGCTGCAGCAGCAGTTCGGCATCGAGGCAGAGACCATCGCCGCCGCCCTTCAGGTGCAGACCGACCAGGGCGGCCGGCTCGGCGACATCCTCAGCGAACGCTTCGGCCTGTCGGGAAAGATCCTCGGCGCGGCCCTGGCGAAACAGTTCAACCTTCCCTTTTTCGAGACCCTGCCCGAACCGACCGGGGTCGGGGAACTGATCGACCGCCTGCCGCTCGGCTATGTTCGCGAACAGCGCATCTTTCCCCTTGAGCAGGACAAGGGGCGACTGCTGCTCGCCGTCGCCGACCCCGGCAACGGCAGGGCGGTCAACGACCTGGTCGCCCTGACCGGCAACCAGGTGGAAATCTGCCTGGCGACCGAGGAGGAAATCCTCGGCGCCGTCAACCGCGCCTACGAACAGCAGGCCGACAAAACCGACAACCTGGCGCCCGACATCGGCAGCAGCGATGACGGCCTCGATCCGCAACTGGAACCGGCCGACCTGCTCGACACCAGCGACGAGGCGCCGATCATCCGCTTCGTCAACAGCCTGCTGACCAAGGCCTACCGCGAGCGCGCCAGCGACATCCATCTCGAACCTTTCGAAACCGAACTGGTGGTCCGCTACCGCATCGACGGCATCCTCTACGAGGTACTGCGACCACCACAGCGGGCGCATGCCGCCATCATCTCGCGACTGAAGATCATGGCCGGGCTCGACATCGCCGAAAAACGCCTGCCCCAGGACGGTCGCTTCCGGGTACGGATTGCCGGCAAGGACCTCGACGTGCGCGTCTCCTCCCTGCCGACCGCCTTCGGCGAACGACTGGTACTGCGGCTGCTGGAAAAGAGTTCCAGCGTCCTCGACCTGGCCGACATCGGCATGGACCGGAAACTGCTGCAGCAGCTCGGCGGTCTGATTACGCAACCGCACGGCATCTTCCTGGTCACCGGGCCGACCGGCTCGGGCAAGACCACCACCCTCTACGCCGCCCTGACCCGGCTCAACAACCGCGAAAAGAACATCATCACCGTCGAAGACCCGATCGAGTACCAGCTCACCGGCATCAGCCAGATCCAGGTCAACCCGAAGATCGACCTGACCTTCGCCGCCGGGCTGCGCTCGATCCTGCGCCAGGATCCGGACATCATCATGGTCGGTGAAATCCGTGACGGCGAAACCGCCGAGATCGCCGTGCAATCGGCGCTGACCGGCCACATGGTCTTCTCGACCCTGCACACCAACGACGCCGCCGGCGCCCTCACCCGGCTGACCGAAATGGGAATCGAACCGTTTCTCGCCGCCAGCTCGATCAGCGGGATCCTCGCCCAGCGCCTGGTACGGCAGCTCTGCCCCCATTGCCGCCAGGCCTACACACCGACCCCCGAGGTGCTGGCCGAGATCGGCAGCGGCATCAGCCTGCCGCCGAACGTGAAATTCTACCAGGGGCGCGGCTGCGATGAATGCCTGCAGATCGGCTACCGCGGCCGCACCGGAATCTATGAACTGCTGGTCATGGATGACCATATCCGCGACCTGCTGATGCAGGGCAAGGACGCCACCAGCATCCGTCATGCCGCCCAGCGGGCGGGGATGCTCAGTCTCAGGCATTCGGGCCTGAACAAGGTGCTGGCCGGGGAGACTTCGCTGGAAGAGGTGCTGCGCGTCACCCAGGACGAAAGCTAGTGTCCCGTGCGGTTAGTTGTGCCAATGAATTCTGAGTCATTTTGGTTGTGGTCAAGGCACGCTGACGCAGGTCTAGCCTGAGTTAAACCGAGGAAGCGAAACGCAGACCACGGCCAAAAGGGCCAGAATCAGAAGGTAGAATTAACCGCACGGGACACTAGGATCATCCGCATGCCGACTTACGAATACAGCGGCTTCGATGCCAGGGGCAAAAAGATCAGCGGCACCCACGAGGGCAGCGGCCGGAGAGCAGTCATGGCCGCCCTGCGGCAACAGGGGATTTACCCGACCGAGATCCACCCCGAGGGGAGCAGGCGCAAGCCCATCTGGCAAAGAAGCTTCCAGCTGCGCTCCGGGGTGCCGATCGAGGAGCTGGCCATCGCCACCCGCCAGCTGGCCACCCTGCTCGGCGCCGGGCTGGCGCTGGACGAGGCCCTGGGAAGCGTCGCCGGCCAGCTGGAAAAAGCCCAGCTGGCCACCGCCTTCAACCGTGCCCGCGACCAGGTCGTCCAGGGCGAGACCCTGCACCAGGCGCTGGCGATGCAGGAGCGGCTGTTCCCGCCGATCTTCATCAACATGGTGCAGGTCGGCGAAAACAGCGGTACCCTCGACCAGGTGCTGGAGCGGCTGGCCGACTTTCTCGAAGAACAGGCCCGCCTGCGCGGCAAGATCAGCGCGGCGCTGGCCTACCCGATACTGATGGCGCTGGTCGGCTGCGGAGTGCTTTTCTTCCTGGTCAGCTACGTGCTGCCGAAGGTGACGCGGATGCTCACCGACCTCGACCAGGTCCTGCCGCTGCCGACCCGCCTGCTGATCGCCGTCAGCGGCCTGCTGCAGAGTTACGGCTGGCTGGTGCTGCTGCTGCTGGCCGCCGCGGCCCTGCTGCTGCGGCGCTGGGCCCGAAGTGAACAGGGGGGGACCAGAATCGACCGGCTGGCGCTGCGGCTGCCGCTGATCGGCCGGCTCAACCTGCTGATCGCCACCGCCCGTTTCAGCCGCACTCTCGGCACCCTGCTGCAGAGCGGCGTGCCACTGTTGCGCGCCCTCGACATCGCCAGCAACCTGCTCAGCAACCGGGTGCTGCGGCAGGCCGTCACCATCGCCACCGCCCAGGTGCGGGAAGGGGAAGGACTGGCGGTCCCGCTGCAGCGGCTGAAAGTTTTTCCGACCATGCTGGTCCAGATGATCGCGGTCGGCGAGCGCAGCGGGGAAATGGAACAGATGCTGTTCCGCGTCGCCGACACCTACGAGCACCAGGTCGACCTCGCCATCGGTCGCCTGCTCTCGCTGCTGGAGCCGATCATGATCCTGCTGATGGGCGGCGCGGTAGGTTTCATCGTCCTCGCCATCCTGCTGCCGATTTTCCAGGCCAGCCAGGGGTTGGGGTGACGCGTGAGACGTGAGACGTGAGACGTGAGACGTGAGACGTGAGACGTGAGACGTGAGATGTGAGATGTGAGATGTGAGATGTGAGACGTGAGATGTGAGATGTGAGATGTGAGATGTGAGATGTGAGATGTGAGA